>JBOHZR010000097.1:0-52739 GCA_050738595.1 Steroidobacteraceae bacterium
GACAACGCGCCGCCTAAGATTTCCATTCAGAGCTTGGTGACGCTCGATAACGCCAGCGTCAATCTGCCCTCGCTCATTTCCATTCGCGTTCCGGTGGGGGCAAGCGGCGTCTCGGGAAAGGCTGTTGAGTTGCAGCAATTGTTCACACGCAAACCGGGCGGCGCAAACGTGCGGCTCCGTCTTGAGAAATCGCGGGACTTTTCCGTTATCCTGGATGTTGCCACGAAGGTTCGGCCGGATAAAGAGTTTAAGGCCGAAGTAGAACGGATTTGCGGGCCGGAGTCGGTCGAAGTGCTCGCGAGTTAGGTCCGAGCCACCGAACGCATGCCAGACGACCAACAGCCAGCAGCCGAAGAATCTCCGGCGCCGTCGAACCCCGCGTGGGAACGGGTTCAGCTTGCGCGCCACCCGAAGCGGCCGCACGCTCTCGACTACATTCAGCGGATTTTCACTGGTTTCACCGAGTTTCACGGCGATCGAACGTATGCGGACGATGCCGCGATCGTGGGCGGGCTAGGATTTCTTTCCGATCGCGCGGTGATGGTGATCGGCCAGCAGAAAGGCCGCGACACCAAGGAAAAAATCATCCGCAATTTCGGTATGCCGAAGCCGGAGGGCTACCGCAAGGCGCTCAGGCTGATGCGGCTCGCGGAGCGCTTTCATCTGCCGATCGTCACGCTGATCGATACGCCCGGAGCCTACCCGTCGGCAAGCGCCGAGGAGCGGGGCCAGAGCGAGGCCATCGCACGCAATCTCTTCGAGATGTCCCTCCTCAGGGTGCCGATCGTGACGGCGGTGATCGGCGAGGGCGGCTCGGGCGGCGCGCTCGCGATCGGCGTCTGCGACCGGTTGCTGATGCTCCAGTACAGCACCTACTCGGTGATCGCGCCGGAGGCGTGCTCCTCGATTCTCTGGAGAAGCACGGACAAGAAGGAGGCGGCGGCGGAGGCGCTCGGTCTCACCGCCGCACGACTGCACGAGCTGGGGCTCGTCGATGAGGTTCTCGAGGAGCCGCTCGGGGGTGCGCACCGCGATGCCGCGCAGATGTCCGCGACATTGAAGGCCGCGCTCGTTCGGCACCTCGATGAGCTCGAGGTGCTGACCCCCGAGCGTCTGCGCGAGCAGCGCAACGCGCGCATCGCCTCCATCGGTACGTACTCCGAGGAGGTCGGTGGATAGCGAGCGCCGCAAGGAGCCGCTCGCGCGGCGCATCGAGGCCGCTCTCGCCGCGCTGTTGCCCGAGTATCCGCACATCGCGCTCGCCGTGGCGTTTAGCGGTGGCCTCGATTCGAGCGTGCTGCTCGCCGCGCTCGCAGGACTCAAGAGGCGGCCGCCGCTGCGGGCGATCCACATCGATCATGCACTTCATCCGAGCTCGGGCGCCTGGGCGGCGCACTGCCGCAGCGCGGCCGGCCGGCTCGACGTTCCGCTCACCGTCTCGAAAATCGAGGTGCGCCGCGCCCGCGGCGCCTCACTCGAGGCCGCCGCGCGCGAGGCCCGGTACGCCGCGCTCGCTCACGAGCTCGGCGAGGGCGAGGTGTTGCTCACTGCGCAGCATGCCGACGATCAGCTCGAGACGGTGCTGCTGCAGCTGCTGCGCGGCGCGGGCTTGCGCGGGCTTGCCGCGATGCCGGCCGTCGCCCCGTTCGGCCCTGGACGGATCACACGCCCCCTGCTCGAGATGCAGCGGGTGGAGCTCGAGGCCTGGGCGCACGAGCGCGCGCTCGAGTGGGTGGAGGATGCGACGAACAGCGACGAACGCCTCGATCGGAATTACCTGCGTCGGCAGGTCGTCCCGCTGCTGCGCGCGCGCTGGCGAGCCGCAGGCCGCGCGGTATCCCGCGCGGCACGGCATGCCGCGGAGGCCCAGCGCCTGCTCGATCTGCTCGGGCGCGCCGACGTGGAGCGCGCCGCCGTCGCGGATGCGCTCGCGGTCACCCGCCTGCGTGCGCTCCCGGAGGATCGCAGACGCAATGCGCTCAGGTACTGGATCGCCGCGCGGGGCCATCCTCTTCCCGATGCGCGGCGGCTCACCGAGCTCGCCGGCGCCCTGATCGCCGCGCGTGCCGATGCCCACCCGCAGGTGCAATGGGGCGACACCCTCGCGCGGCGCGAAGGAGACCGCTTGAGCTTGCAGCGCACCGGCGCGAGTGCGAGGTGCCGCGGCGAGCCGGCGCCCGGCGCGCATGTGACGGACGTCGCAGTTCGCGCGAAACGTTCGGACGCGCGCATCGCGCAGTTCGAGCTCGAGTGGTATCCGCGCGAGGCGGCGCTCGAGCTGCCCGAGCCGCTCGGCCGTCTCGAGCTCGCGGCCGACCCGCACGGTCCGATCGACCTCGATGCGCTCCGGGCGCCGCTCACGGTGCGGCTCCGCCGCGGCGGCGAGCGGCTGCGCCTCACGCGCGGCGGACCGCGGCGGTTGCTCAAATCGCTGCTGCAGGAGGCGCGGATCCCGGACGCCGAGCGCGCGCGCATGCCGCTCGTCTGGTCGGGCGAGCGGCTGCTCGCTGCGGCCGACTTGTGGGTCGATGCCGAGGTCCGCGCCGAGGCCGGGCGACCACGGCGCGGGCGCCTCATCTGGCACCGGTGCCATCCGGCCCCGATCCGCCGCCGGCTTGGGTGAGCGTCGGCGCGCGCGCAGCCGCAATGTCCGGCGTGGCGCTTCAAAGCGCCGGCCTGGTCTGTTACTCTGCCCGCCCGTCGATCCAGCGGCCGCTGTGCCGCCGATCTGAAGGCCTCGACGGGAATCCCGATCGCTTCATGAGCCGTTTCGTATTCGTCACCGGCGGTGTCGTGTCCTCGTTGGGCAAGGGCATCGCCTCCGCCTCGCTGGGCGCGATCCTCGAGGCACGCGGCCTGAAGGTCGCCATGGTGAAGCTCGACCCGTACATCAACGTGGACCCGGGGACCATGAGTCCCTTCCAGCACGGCGAGGTCTTCGTCACCCAGGACGGAACCGAGAGCGACCTCGACCTCGGCCATTACGAGCGGTTCGTCCGCACGACGACCGGACGCAACAGCAACTTCACCACGGGCCGCATCTACGAGCGCGTGATCGCGAAGGAGCGGCGCGGCGACTATCTCGGCGCGACCGTGCAGGTGATTCCGCACATCACGGATGAGATCAAGCGCAGCATCGCGCTCGGCGCGGGCGATGCGGACGTGTGCATGGTCGAGATCGGCGGCACGGTCGGTGACATCGAGTCGCTCCCATTCCTCGAGGCGATTCGCCAGCTCGGCGTCGAGCTCGGGCACAGCCGCTGCGTGTACATGCACCTGACGCTTGTGCCGATCGTCGGCGCCTCGGGCTCGGGAGAGATCAAGACGAAGCCGACCCAGCACTCGGTCAAGGAGCTGCGCGGGATCGGCATTCAACCGGACATCCTGCTGTGCCGCTCCCGCCATGCGCTGCCTGAGGAGCAGCGGCGCAAGATCGCGCTCTTCACCAATGTCGAGGAGCGCGCCGTCATCTCGGCCGTCGACGCCGACAATATCTATCAGATCCCGCTGCTGCTGCACGAGCAGGGGCTCGACGACATCGTCGTCGAGAAGCTGCGGCTCGATGTCCCGGCGACCGATCTCACGGAGTGGCGGCACGTCGTGCAGGCGCGATCGAGCTCAGACCGGACAGTGGACGTCGCCATGGTCGGCAAGTACGTTCAAATCCGCGACTCCTACATCTCGCTCAACGAGGCGCTGATGCACGCGGGACTGAAGACCCGTACACGCGTCAACGTCCACTACCTCGAGTCGACCGATATCGAGAGCCAGGGGGCGGGCGCGCTCGAGGGGATGGATGCGATCCTCGTGCCCGGAGGGTTCGGCGAGCGCGGGATCGAAGGCAAGATCGCGGCGGTGCGCTTCGCGCGGGAGAACGGCGTCCCATACCTCGGGCTGTGCCTCGGGATGCAGATCGCGATCATCGAGTACGGGCGGCACGCGCTCGGGCTTGCGGGTGCGAACAGCACGGAGTTCAATCGCGCCACGGCCCATCCGGTCATCGCTCTCATCACCGAGTGGCAGGACGAGGCGCACGGCTCGCAGCTGCGCGATGAAGCCTCCGGGAAGGGCGGCACGATGCGGCTCGGCGCGCAGGAGGTGCGGCTCGTGCCGGGCACGCGAGCCCGCGAGCTCTACGGACGCGACACGGTCCTCGAGCGCCACCGCCACCGCTACGAGTTCAACAACCGCTACCTCGATCGCTACGGCCAAGCGGGCCTGAAGTTCTCGGGCTTCTCGCACGATGGCCTGGTGGAGATCGTGGAGCTCCCGAATCACCCCTGGTTTCTCGCGACGCAGTTCCACCCCGAGTTCACCTCGACGCCGCGCGACGGGCATCCGCTGTTCACCGGGCTCATCCGTGCGGCGCGCGCCCAGCGCGCGGCCCAGCTGCCCGCCGCGGCGGGGGCGTGAGTTCGGCCCGCAGCCCTTCCCCCATGAGGCTCGCCGGCTTCGACGTGGGTCTCGAGAGGCCCTTCTTTCTCATCGCAGGCCCTTGCGTCATCGAGAGCGAAGCTCTGACGCTCGAGATCGCCGGAGCGCTCGAGGCGCTCACCAGCCGGCTCGGCATTCCGTTCATCTTCAAGGCATCGTTCGACAAGGCCAATCGCTCCTCGCGTGCGAGCTTCCGCGGCCCGGGACTCGAAGCGGGACTGAAGGTGCTCGAACGGGTCAAGCGCGACATCGGCGTGCCGGTGCTCACGGACGTGCACGAGGACACCCCCCTCGGGGAGGTGGCGGCGGTGGTCGACGTGTTGCAGACGCCGGCATTTCTCTGCCGGCAGACCAATTTCATCCTGAGCGTCGCGGCGCAGGGCAAGCCCGTGAACATCAAGAAGGGCCAGTTCCTCTCGCCCTGGGAGATGCGCAACGTCGTGCAGAAGGCACGGTCGACCGGCAACGACGCGGTTCTCGTGTGCGAGCGCGGCTTCTCGTTCGGCTATCACAATCTCGTCTCCGACATGCGCTCGCTCGCGATCCTGCGCCGGACGGGTTGTCCGGTCGTCTTCGACGCCACCCATTCGGTGCAGCTGCCGGGCGGACAGGGCGCCTCATCGGGCGGTGAGCGCGAGTTCGTGCCGGTGCTCGCGCGCTCGGCGGTCGCCGCGGGCGTCGCGGGTCTGTTCATGGAGACGCACCCGCATCCGGAGCAGGCGCTCTCGGACGGACCGAACGCGTGGCCCCTCGATCGGATGGAGCCGCTGCTCGCGACGCTGCAGGCGCTCGATACGGCCGTCAAATCGCGGCCGCTGGAAGAATCCTTGCTACGAGATGCATATGAGCCGAATCAGTGACATTCGCGGCCGCGAGATTCTCGACTCGCGCGGAAATCCGACCGTCGAAGCGGACGTGCTGCTCGACTCCGGCGCGGTGGGCCGGGCGGCGGTGCCCTCGGGGGCCTCGACGGGCACCCGCGAGGCCGTCGAGCTGCGCGACGGGGATGGCAAGCGCTACGGCGGCAAGGGCGTGCTCAAGGCCGTCGAGCACGTGAGCTCGGCTCTCCGTCAGGCGCTCCTCGGCCGCGATCCGCGCGACCAGGCCGGCCTCGACCGCGCGATGATCGAGCTCGACGGGACCGAGACCAAGGCCCGGCTCGGCGCGAACGCCATTCTGGCGGTATCGCTCGCCGTCGCACACGCCGCGGCTCGCGACGCGCGGATGCCTCTGTATCGCTATCTCGGGACCGCGATGCTCGGCGGCCGGCCACCCGTGCTGCCGGTGCCGCAGATGAACATCGTCAATGGCGGGGCGCATGCGAACAACAGCCTCGACATCCAGGAGTTCATGATCCTGCCAGCGGGCGCGCCGAGCTTCCGCGAGGCGCTGCGCTACGGGGCTGAAGTGTTCCACACGCTGAAAAAGCTGCTCGCCGGGCGCGATCTTTCGACCGCCGTCGGCGATGAAGGGGGGTTCGCTCCGGACCTCGGCTCGAACGAGGAAGCGCTCGGGCTCATCCTGCAGGCGATCGAGCAGGCGGGCTACCGTCCTGGGAAGGACATCGCGCTCGGGCTCGATGTCGCGAGCTCGGAGCTCTACCGGGAGGGCGAGTACGATCTCGCCTCCGAGGGCAGGCGCTTCACGGCGGCCGAGTTCACGCGCTATCTCGCGGGCCTCGCGGACCGTTACCCGATCGTCAGCATCGAGGATGCAATGGCCGAGGCGGACTGGAGCGGCTGGGCGCAGCTCACTCGCGTGCTGGGGTCCCGCATGCAGCTCGTGGGCGATGACATCTTCGTGACCAATACGCGCATTCTGAAGGAGGGGATCGACAAGCACGTGGCGAACGCGATTCTCATCAAGCCGAACCAGATCGGAACGCTCACGGAGACGTTCGCGGCGATCGACATGGCGGAGAAAGCCCATTACGCCTCGGTGGTCTCCCACCGCTCCGGCGAGACGGAAGATCACACGATCGCCGATATCGCGGTCGCGACGGCCGCCACGCAGATCAAGACGGGCTCGCTGTCGCGCTCGGACCGGATCGCGAAGTACAACCAGCTGCTGCGCATCGAAGGGGAGCTCGGCGCAAGCGCGCGCTATGCGGGCTGGGACGCCTTCGCGAGCGCGCCCGGCCGCGCTAAGCTTCACAGCCCATGAGATGGCTCGTCGCGGCTCTCGCCGTCGCTTTCCTGCTGCTGCAGTATCGGATATGGCTGTCGCACGATGGCGTGCGGGAAGTCGGCCGGCTGCGCTCCGCGGTCGCCGCGCAGCGGGCCGAGAACGGCCGCCTGGCTCAGCGCAATCGCGAGCTCGCAGCGGAAGTTCATGATTTGAAGAACGGCATGTCCGCTCTGGAGGAGCGGGCGCGCAGCGAGCTCGGCATGATCGGCGCTAGCGAGACGTACTATCAGGTCGTGCCGCGCCGCTCGGCCCTTCCGCCCGTTGCGCCGGCCCCGCAATCCTCCCCGCGCACGGCGAGGCGGTAGGGGCGCGTCCGACACCCATGCGCTACTGGCTCGTCATGCCGGCCGCCGGAAGCGGGCGACGATTCCAAGGGCCCCTTCCGAAGCAATACGCCCGGCTCCTCGACCGCACGGTCATCGAATGGGCGCTCGCGCCTTTCGCGGGCGATCCGCGGTGCGCGGGCCTCGTTGTCGCGCTCGCGACCGATGATCAGCATTGGCCGCACATCGCGGCGCGCGTGGCAGCAGAGAAAGAGGTGATCGTCGCGCGCGGAGGGCCCGAGCGAGCGCATTCGGTGCGCGGCGGACTCGCGGCGCTCTCGGACCGCGCCGCGGCCGATGACTGGGTGCTGGTGCACGATGCGGCGAGGCCCTGCCTCTCGCGGACCGATCTCGACCGTCTGCTCGCCGAGGGCAGCGACCATCCGGTCGGCGCGGTGCTCGCGGCGCCGGTCGCCGATACGTTGAAAGCGTGCACCGAGGACGACGGCATCGAGCGCACGGTCGATCGGGCCGGGCTCTGGCGCGCTCTCACGCCGCAACTGTTCCGCTACGGAGCGCTGCGCGCCGCGCTCGATGCGGCGATTTCCGCCGGCCGATCACCGACCGACGAGGCGCAGGCCCTCGAGTGGACCGGCGCGCGGCCTCGCGCGGTGCGCGGCTCGGCCATGAATCTCAAGATCACGACGGCGGCGGATCTCGCGCTCGCCGCTGCGCTGCTCGGCGGGGCGCAAGGACAGGGTGCGATGCGGATTGGATCGGGGTTCGACGTGCATGCGTTCGGACCCGGGGATTCGCTCATGCTCGGCGGAGTGCGTGTTCCGCACACGCACGGCGTGCTCGCTCACTCGGATGGCGATGTGATCCTGCACGCACTGTGCGATGCGCTGCTCGGAGCGGGCGGGCTCGGCGACATCGGGCAGCATTTCCGGGACGATGACCCGCAATGGCGCGGCGCGGCGAGCAGCGGATTCGTGCGGGCGGTGCTCGAGATGCTCGCGGCGTGCGGACTCGCCGTCGTGAATGCCGACATCACGGTGGTCGCCGAGGCGCCACGGCTCTCGAAGCACCGCGAGACGATCCGCGCGACCGTCGCGCAGCTCCTCGAGGTGCCGCCGGAGCGCGTCAACATCAAGGCCACCACGACCGAACGGCTGGGATTTCTCGGTCGCCGGGAAGGAATCGCGGCACAGGCAGTGGTGCTCGTTGCCGCACGGTAGCCGCGCTCGGCGGTCACGGCGGCGAAAGCAGCGCGTAGAGCGCGCCGGTACCTCCGTCGACTTCCCGGGCCGATACAAACGCGATCACGCGCGAGCTCCGTCGCAGCAGGCCCGTCACCATCGCCTTGAGCACCGGGCCGCGCGGCCCCGAGCGCAAGCCCTTGCCATGGATGATGCGCACACAGCGCGCGTTGCGGTGCAGCGCCTCGGCAAGGAAGCCTCTGAGAGCCTGCTTGCCCTCGTTCACGGTGAGCCCATGCAGATCGAGCTCGGCCTGCACCCGGTAGTGTCCGCGCCGCAGCCCGAGCAGCACGGAGCGCTGCACGCCGGGGCGAGCGTAGGAGGCGACTTCGCCGCCGGCGAGATACGGATCGTCGGGCGCCGCACTCAAGCTCTCGTCGAGAATCGCCGTGCGGTCGGCGCGCGTGAAGCGCGCAAGCGGCGCGGGTGGTTTCGCACCGGACGCGACGTGCCGATCGTGCTCGAGCGGGCGTACGCCGCGCGTCGCCTCGCGGAAAAGCGCCCTCTCCTGCGCGGAGGCCTTTCCTGATACGTGCTCCTCAAAGCTCGCGCGAGCCTCCCCCCGGGAGCGCTCACCCGCTATATTGACGCGCCGCTTGGAGCCGGCCATGCCAATACAATAACGCAACTCGATGAAGATCCTGGTGAGCAACGACGATGGCTACCGCGCCGAAGGGATACTGCGCCTGAGGGAGGCGCTGACGCCGCTCGGGACGGTGACGATCGTCGCCCCCGATCGCAATCGCAGCGGCGCGAGCAACTCTCTGACGCTCGATGTGCCGTTGCGTGTGTTCGAGGCCGAGCCTGCCGTGTACTACGTGATCGGCACCCCCACCGACTGCGTGCACCTCGCGATCTCAGGGCTGTTCGACTTCGAGCACGACATGGTCGTCGCAGGCGTGAACGACGGCCCGAACCTCGGCGATGATGTGCTCTACTCCGGCACGGTCGCTGCGGCGATCGAGGGCCGATTCCTCGGCCTGCCCTCGCTGGCGTTATCCCTGTGCACCGACGCGGCGAGCGGCCGGCATTTCGACACCGGCGCCCGAGTCGCGCGGCAGCTCATCGAGCAGCTGCTGGCAAAGCCGCTCGAAGAGCGCGCGCTCATTCTCAACGTGAACGTTCCGGATGTGCCCTTCGAGCAGCTGAGGGGATTGCGCGCGACGCGGCTCGGGTTCCGGCACCGATCGAAGCACGTCATCGAGGCGCGGGACCCGCGCGGCCGGCCCGTGTACTGGGTGGGACCGGCGGGCCCGGAGCAGGACGCGGGCCCGGGGACCGATTTCCACGCGGTGGCGCAGGGCTTCGTCTCGGTGACGCCGCTTTCGATCGACCTCACGCGCCATGCGACGGTCGGGCGCCTCGCCGGGTGGCTGGACAGCCTCGATGGCTGACCTGCGGCTCACCGGCATCGGAATGACCTCGGCGCGCACGCGCGACCGGCTCGTGCAGCGATTGCGGGAGCAGGGCATTGCCAATCCGCTCGTACTCGAGCGAATACGCAACGTGCCGCGGCACATTTTCGTCGACGAGGCGCTGAGCAGCCGCGCATACGAGGACACGGCCCTGCCGATCGGCTTCGGGCAGACGATCTCCCAGCCCTACATCGTCGCGCGCATGACCGAGGCGCTGCTCGAGGGGCCGCCGCTCAACAACGTGCTCGAGGTCGGCACCGGCTGTGGCTATCAGACGTCCGTGCTCGCCCCGCTCGTCGGCAAGCTCTACACGATCGAGCGTATCGAGCCGCTGGTCGCGCGGGCCCGGCAGCGCCTCAAAGAGCTCGAGCTCCGCAACGTGCGCTTCCGGCACGGCGATGGAAGCGCGGGATGGAAGGCACATGCGCCATACGACGGCATTCTCGTCGCGGCCGCGCCGCTCGTCGTGCCCGAGACGCTGCTGCAGCAGCTGAACGTCGCAGGGCGCCTCATCGTGCCGATCGGAGCCGAGGGCGCTCAGGAGCTCGTGCGCTTCACGCGCAAGGAGCAGCGCATCGAGAGACAGTCGCTCGGACCGGTCGCGTTCGTGCCGCTTCTCGGCGGCACGGCCTGAGCCGGACCGTTACGGCCTGAGCCGGCGATTTCCTCGAATACACCTCAAGAGATAGGCGTAAGACACTGATTATTTAATGTGGCCGTGCGTGAGCTTGCACGGAACCTCAGGAGCCGCCTAATATGTCTCCGAACAACGACAGGGTCGGGGCGCCCGAGAGGGATGTGGAGAAGGCACAGGGCGGAGAGACGGCGAAACAGCAAGAAGAAGAGTTTTGATAACAAAAAGATAGAGCCAATTGTTCGAGTCTGTCAGCTTCGAATGATTGCGTGAGGTGGAAGTCTCTCCCTCTGTGCCTTCTCTCGATTTCACTCAGTGGACGAACAGCAGCGCAACGACGCGCCGCTCCTCCTGAACGAGAATGTTGTAAGTGCGGCACGCCGCGCCGAGGTCCATCGCCTCGAGTGCGATTCCGCGCGCCGCAAATGCCTCGCGCACTCGCGCGCTCGGGAAGCGCTGCGCCTCGCCGGTGCCGAGCAGCACGAGCTCAGGGTTGAGATCGAAAACCGGTGCGAGATGCTCCGCCGAGAGCTCCCCCTCGCTCGGCGCTTCCCAATCGGTGATGAGGGCGTCCGCGGCGAGGATGAAATTTCTCGACATCACGCGGTCGCCGACGCGCACCGCTCCTGGTGCGTAACCGCGCACGAGATTCACGTCCGTGCGCGCATCGAGTGTGAATTTCATGAGCTCCTCGCGAACAACACCGTGACCTCGTGCGGTCGGAGGCGATTTCGCCGCTACCATACGCCCGGTGAGCGAGCTCGTCCTCATCGCATCCGACCTCTACCGAGCGGCAAGCGACATACCGCACCCGGATCGCGCAGCGCTCCTGCCGTCTCTCTCGCGCATCGCACGCTACGGAGCCGTCGAGCCGCTGCCCGCGGGCTGGCGCGCATGGCTCGCGGCCTGGCTTGGCCGCGGGGATCTCGCCTCGGCGCCGCCCGCATCGATCGCAGGTGTCGCGCCGATCGCGAGTGCCGCACCGGCGCCGGGTGTGGGGGTGCGCGCGCCCGAGAAGTCGGTGCAGCCATTTCTCTGGCTCGCCGACCCGGTGCATCTCATCGTGGGACCGACGAGTGTGTATCTCGCGCCGAACGGTGTGCTCGCGCTCGATGCGGGTACGCAGCGGGCGCTCGCCAGCGCTTTCGATGAGCAGTTCGCGCAATCGGGGTACCGCCTCGAGCCGCTGCGCGCCGGGCGTTTCCTCTTAAGAGGCCCCGCGCCGGCTGGTGAGCTGCACACGACGGAGTCCGCGCGCATATTGGGGGCGAGCCTCGCCGAGGCGCTCCCGAGGGGCCGCGGCGCGAGCGCGCTGCGCGCGCTCGGCGCCGAAATCGAAATGTGGCTGCACGAGCATCCCCTCAATGCGCAGCGCACTCGCGAGCGGCGCCCGCCGATCAGCACGCTCTGGCTGTGGGGAGGTGGACCGCCGCTCGGAGCGGACGTCCGGTGTGCCTCGCGGGAGTCCCCGAGCGCGGCGATTTTCGGTGATGATGCCTACATGGAAGGACTCGCCCGACTCTGCGGCGCGCGCTTCGCGGCGGCGCCTGCCGATCTGGCGGCGCTCGCCGCGGCGGACGATGCGCCGCGTCGCAGCGTCGCCCTCGAGCTGCTGCGCTTCGAGGAGAGTTCCCTCGAGGCCGGTCCGCTCGCCGCGCTCGAGCGATTCGAGCGCGACTGGATCGCGCCGGCGCTCGGGCGGCTCGCGGCGGGTGTGCTCGCGCGCCTGACAATTCTCGCGAACGATCGGCGGCTCTCGATCGGCGCGCGCGATCGCTTCAGGCTCTGGCGCCGTCCGCGTGCCGCGCTCGCGGTGCTTCGATGATGCGGCAAATCCGGCGCCGCGAGAGCGGCGATCCGGTGGACCTCGGCGCGGCGCTTCATCCGGTCCTGCAGCGGGTCTATGCGGCTCGTGGTGTGCGCGCCGCAGCGCAGCTGAGTGTCGCGCTCGACCAGCTGCTGCCGGTCCGCACGCTCGAAGGAGTCGAGGCGGCAGCCGAGCTCCTCGTGCGCCATCGCAAGAGCGGCCGCGTTCTCGTCGTCGGGGACTTCGATGCGGATGGGGCGACGAGCACCGCCCTGATGGTGCGGCTGCTGCGCGCGTGGGGCTTCGCGGGCGCCGATTTTCTCGTGCCGAACCGCTTCGAGTTCGGCTATGGGCTGACGCCCGAGATCGTCGCGCTCGCGGCGGACCGCCAGCCGACGCTGATCGTCACCGTGGACAACGGGATATCGAGCATCGCAGGTGTCGCCGCCGCACGCGAGCGCGGCATCGACGTGCTCGTGACCGACCACCACCTGCCGGGTCGCGAGTTGCCCCGCGCGAACGTGATCGTCAATCCGAATTCGGGGCCGAGCGCCTTCGGCAGCCGCGCGCTCGCCGGCGTTGGCGTGGCGTTCTACGTGATGGCCGCGCTCGCGCGGCGGCTCGAGGCGGAAGGACTCGTCCCTCACGATGCGCCGAGTCCCGCCGAGCATCTCGATCTCGTCGCACTCGGCACCGTCGCCGATCTGGTTCCGCTCGACCTCAATAACCGCGTGCTGGTTGCTCAGGGTCTGAAGCGTATCCGGGCGGGGCGCTGCGCAGCGGGTATCGAGGCGCTGCTGGCGCTCTCCGGGCGGCGCAGCGCGGAGCTCACCGCTGCCGATCTCGCCTTCGGCGTGGCGCCGCGGCTCAACGCCGCGGGCCGCATGCGCGACATGAGCGTCGGAATCCAGTGTCTGCTCGCCGACGACCCGCAGCGTGCGCGCGAGCTCGCCGCCGAGCTCGATCGTCTCAACCAGGAGCGGCGTGCGATCGAAGCGCGGATGCAGGCCGAGGCGCTCGCGGCCGTCAGGGGCTTGCGCGAGCCGTTGGAGCCTGTCGAGCCGCCCGCGGGAGCCGCGGCCAGCGCGAATTCGGGATCGGTGCGCGCCGTAAGCATCACACTCTTCGATGAGAGCTGGCACCAGGGCGTCGTCGGCCTGGTCGCAGGGCGCGTGAAGGAGCGGACCGGCCGACCCGTGGTGGCTTTCGCGCGCGCGAACGGCGGCCTGCTGCGCGGCTCCGCGCGCTCGATCCCGGGGCTGCACATCCGCGATGTGTTCGATGCGATCGCCGCGCGTGATCCGCAGCTCATCAGCCGCTTCGGGGGCCACGCGATGGCTGCGGGGCTCACGCTCGAGGAAGGCAATCTCGAGGGCTTCGCGCGCGCATTCGAAGCGGAGGTGGCGCGCCTGAGCGGCGGCCTTGCGAGCGGCGAATGGATCGAGACGGACGGCGAGCTGGCGGTGCACGAGATCGCGCTCTCGACGGCTCTCGCGCTCAAGGGCGGGGGCCCGTGGGGTCAGGCCTTTCCGGAGCCGTGCTTCGATGGGCTCTTCACCATCCGCAGCGCCCGCATCGTCGGAGAGCGGCACCTGAAGATGTGGGTCGAGGTTCCGCGAACGGGCCGCACGTTCGACGCGATCGCCTTCAATCTGATGCAGGAAGCTTCCGGGAGCCCCGCGGACTGCCCGCCTCGGCTCCCCGGGGGACCGGCACGGCTCGTTTACCGCCTCGAAGTGAACGAGTACCAGGGCGAGCGGCGGCTGCAGCTCGTTGTCGACCACGTTCTGCCGCCTTGACGTGCGTGCCCATATCCCCCTGGCCGGACCGGCGTGAACCCGTCCCTGGGGCCTGCGGTCGCGCCATCCTGGCGCGAACGCTCCGTCCACGGGGATATACGCACGCACGTCAGTCGGCAATGTCGGTAAAATGACGAGCTTTTCGCGGGGAACTACACGATGGAGCTCAATCCCCTCAAACGCCGGCTCGAGGATCTCGATGAGCGCACGCGCTCGTTACGGGGGTTTCTTTGAGTACGACCGCAAGAAGGAGCGCCTTGAGGAGGTCGCCCGCGAGCTCGAGGACCCCGCCGTGTGGCGCAAGCCGGAGCGGGCCCAGGAGCTCGGGCGCGAGCGGGCGCGGCTGACCTCCGATATCGGGGAGATCGACCGGACCTCGACGGGGATCGCCGAGGCCATCGAGCTGCTCGCGCTCGCCGAGAGCGAGGCCGAGGAGGCAGCGGTCGTCGACATCGACCGCGACTCGGAGCGGCTCGCCTCCGAGGTGCGCAGGCTCGAGCTCAAGCGGATGTTCCGCGGCGAGATGGACTCGCACGGCGCGTTCCTCGACATCCAGGCGGGCGCCGGTGGAACCGAGGCGCAGGATTGGGCGCAGATGCTGCTGCGCATGTATCTGCGCTGGTGCGCGGCGCGCGGCTTTTCCGCGGAAGTCATCGACTCGAATCCCGGTGAGGTGGCCGGGATCAAGAGCGCGACGATCGAGGTGCACGGCGAGTACGCCTATGGCTGGCTGCGCACGGAGACCGGCGTGCACCGCCTGGTGCGCAAGTCGCCGTTCGACGCCGGCAACCGGCGCCACACCTCCTTCGCCTCGGTGTTCGTCTCGCCCGAGGTGGACGAGGACATCCAGATCGAGGTCAATCCGGCGGACCTGAAGGTCGATGTCTACCGCTCCTCGGGCGCGGGCGGCCAGCACGTCAACAAGACCGAATCGGCGGTCCGCATCACTCACATGCCCTCGGGGATCGTCGCCGCTTGCCAGAACGAGCGCAGCCAGCACAAGAATCGCTCGACCGCGATGAAGATGCTGAAGGCGAAGCTCTACGAGCTCGAGGTCAACAAACGCAATGCAGCCGCCCGGGTGCTCGAGGACTCGAAGTCCGATGTGAGCTGGGGCAACCAGATCCGCTCGTACGTGCTCGACCAATCGCGCATCAAGGACCTGCGCACGGGGGTCGAGGTGGGCAATACGCAGGCGGTGCTCGATGGGGATCTCGATCAGTTCCTGGAAGAGTCTTTGAAAGCGGGAGTCTAAGTGCAGGACGAGAACAAGCTGATCGCCGAGCGGCGCGCGAAGCTCGCACGGCTGCGCGAGGCCGGGCAGGCGTTTGCGAACGATTATCGGCGGACGGCGCTCGCCGGGGATCTGCACGCCGGGTTCGATGAGCGTCCCGCCGCATGGCTCGAGGCGAATCCGGCTCAGGTGAGCGTGGGCGGCCGCATGCTGGTGAAGCGCCTCATGGGCAAGGCGAGCTTTGCGAAGATCGCAGACCGCACCGGCCAGGTCCAGCTGTTCCTGCAGCAGGATGCCGTCGGCGCCCCCGCGTACGAGGCGTTCAAGACGTGGGACGTCGGGGACATCGTCGGCGCGACGGGAACGCTCTTCCGCACGAAGACGAACGAGCTCTCGGTACGGGTGTCGAGCGCGCGGCTTCTGGTGAAATCCCTGCGGCCGCTGCCCGAGAAGTGGCACGGGCTCGCCGACACCGAGACGCGGTACCGCCAGCGCTACGTCGATCTGATCGTGAACGAGGAGAGCCGCCGGGTCTTCAGAACCCGCGCGCGCATCATTCGCTACCTGCGGGATTTCCTGGACGCGCACGACTTCCTGGAGGTCGAGACGCCGATGATGCAGCCGATCGCGGGCGGGGCCACGGCGCGGCCATTCATCACGCACCACAACGCGCTCGACATGGACATGTACCTGCGCATCGCGCCGGAGCTCTACCTGAAGCGCCTCGTGGTGGGCGGATTCGAGCGGGTGTACGAGATCAACCGCAACTTTCGCAACGAGGGGCTGTCGACCCGGCACAACCCCGAGTTCACGATGCTCGAGCTGTATCTCGCGTACGCGGACTACCGGGACCTGATGAACTGGGTGCAGAGGACGTTCGGCGGTCTCGCGGAGGCGATCCTGGGCAGCTCACGCATCGAGTATCAGGGGCACGGCTACGATCTCGGCGCGCCATTTCGCCGCTTGACGGTGGAGGAGGCGATCCTCGCGGCCAATCCGGGCATCGACCGCAGCGGGCTGCGTGAGCTTCAGTACCTGCGCCGCATCTGCGCCGAGCGGGGTATCCCCTCGCATCCGCAGGACGGTCCCGGGAAGCTTCAGATGGAGCTCTTCGAGAAGACGGCCGAGCACACGCTGCTCGATCCCGCGTTCATTTACGCCTATCCGGCGGAGATCTCCCCGCTCGCCCGGGCGAACGATGCCGACCCGTTCGTCACCGACCGTTTCGAGCTCTACGTGGCCGGACGCGAGATCGCGAACGGCTTCTCCGAGCTCAACGATCCCGAGGAGCAGGCCGCCCGCTTCCGGGCGCAGGTGGCGCTCAAGGAGCAGGGCGATGAGGAGGCGATGCTCTACGACGCGGACTACGTCCGGGCGCTCGAGTACGGCTTGCCGCCGACGGCCGGCCTCGGTGTCGGCATCGACCGGCTCGTGATGCTGCTCACGGATTCGCCCTCGATCCGCGACGTGATCGCATTCCCGCATCTGCGGCCCGAAACGTGACCCAGCCGGTCCGAGCGGATTGCCCGGGGAGCGGTTACGAGCCGAGCTCGTAGGGCAAGGGGAGCGGCTCCGCCTCGAGCAGAGCCTTATCGTGCGATGTTTGAGACTCATCGTCCGCGCCGGCCGCGAGCGGCGCGACAGCCAGGAATTCTGAGCGCCCGTCGGATCGCTGCGCGGCCTCGACGACCCGGAGCGTGCGTCCATCGGTGAGCCGCGCGGACTGCCCGGGCGCGAGCGCCGCAGGCGCGGCCGTCCGCCACCGCTGCATGCGCCGCTTGACGCGTCCGCGGTAGTGCGCGCGCGCGATGACCTCCTGTCCCGTGTAGCAACCCTTCGAGAACGCGATCGCATCGATCACATCGAGATTCAACATCTGCGCGACGAAGAGCTCCGAGGTCTGCAAATGGACCTGGGGCAGACCCGCCGCAATGTCGAGCAGCCGCCAGATGTTGCGGGCGGGGGGTGACGGCGCCGTCGATCCGGGCGCCGCGGCCCCCCCCCGACGCGGCTCATCGGCGGGCGCCGGTCCTGCGGGCACGATGCTGATCCAGCGCGGGGGCTCGCCCGATACTTTGAACGCGAGCCCCTCGGGTGACCCCTGGCCCGCGAAGCCGCGTACACGCCAGGCGCTCGACTCCTCGGTGATCCGCACCTTGGAGCGCAGGATGAACCGGCTCAGCCGCTCAGCGACGGGCTGGGCAAGCTCGCGGGGCAGCAGGATGAGCACGTCGTGCTCCCCGGCATGCACGAGGCGCAGCAGCGCGATCGCGCGGCCCTGCGGATTGTGGAAGCCTGCAAGCAGGGAGCCCTCGCGCGCAAGCCGCGTCACATCGTTCGAGAGCTGGCCCTGCAGGAAGCGCTCCGCATCCGTCTCGCGGACACGCAGTACGCCGAGATCGTCGAGCTCGACACCGTCCTCAAGGCGCGCGACGGGATCCCGAACGATATCGGCCGGGCCTTGAGGATTGCCGCTGCGCTCCATTGGCTGCATCTCGACTGTGCCGCGGTGCCTGAGCACCGCGTTCGTAGCTCGAAACGCTGAATTCTGGCAGACTTTCACCATTCCTGGGAGCACGCATGAGCGCAAGAGCCTCGGACGGGGCGCCGGCTCGCGGACGGCCGCTGTCGCCCCACATGACGGTGTACCGGATGCGCCGGTATTGCCTGCTCACGTCCTTCTCCAATCGTGCGGCCGGCGGCGTCGTGAGCCTGGGCCTGCCACTGTTTGCCTACTGGCTGATCTCCCTTGCGAGCGGCGAACGCTGGTACGAGAGCACTCGCGCGGTTCTCGCTCATCCGGTGCTCCTCGCCTTCTACGCGCTCCTGCTCCTCGCCTTCGCGTACCACCTCATCGCCGGTATCCGCCACCTCCTCTGGGACACCGGCCGCGGGCTCGAGCGCGCCCAGTCGCAGAGAAGCGCCTGGGTGGTGATCGTCTGCTCGCTCGTTCTGGCGGGCCTGCTGATCTGGTGGGCGATGTCGCGCGCCGCCGGCCCAGCGCCGCTCCCCACCGGCGCGCTGCTGCCGCCCGCCTGCGGCGGCTGCCTCGTGCGCCTCCCAACGTGAGCCTCCCAACGTGAGCGGCGATCGCACCGAGACGGCTCGCCGCTCCGCGCTGGGTCAGGTCCGGGGGCTCGGATCGGCCAAGGAGGGCGTGGCGCATTGGTGGAGTCAGCGTCTCACCTCCGTCGCGCTCATCGTGCTCGGGTGCTGGTTCGTCGTTTCGCTGCTCGCGCTGCCGGGATTCGATTACGCGACGCTCGTGCGCTGGATGCGCAGCGGCTGGACGGCGCTTCCGCTGATCCTGTTCGCTGCCGTCGCCGCGTGGCATTCCCAGCTCGGCGTCAGGGTGATCATCGAGGACTACGTCGAGGATGTCGGGGCGAAGACACTCGCACTCGCGCTGTGCAGCTTCATTCACGTCGTGATCGGCGTCGCGAGCGTGCTCGCGGTGCTCAAGATCGCGCTCGGTGGCGCGCCGTGACGGCACCGCGCGCAGCCGCTTATCCGCTCATCGACCATACCTATGATGTCGTGGTCGTCGGCGCGGGCGGGGCGGGCTTGAGGGCGACGCTGGGCCTCGTCGAGGCCGGTCTCTCGACGGCCTGCATCACCAAGCTCTTCCCCACGCGCAGCCACACGGTGGCGGCGCAGGGCGGAATCAGCGCCGCGCTCGGCAACATGGGCGAGGACGACTGGCGTTGGCACATGTACGACACGGTCAAGGGCTCGGACTGGCTCGGCGATCAGGACGCGATCGAGCTCATGTGCAAGGAGGCGCCGGCGGCCGTCGTCGAGCTCGAGCATTACGGGGTGCCGTTCTCCCGCACGGATGCGGGCCGCATCTATCAGCGGCCCTTCGGCGGCATGACCACTCACTTCGGCCAGGGCATCGCGCACCGCACGTGCGCCGCGGCGGACCGCACGGGACACGCGCTGCTGCACACGCTCTATCAACAGTCGATCCGCCGCGATGCGGCGTTCTTCATCGAGTACTTCGCGATCGATCTGATGATGCAGAACGGGGAATGCCGGGGCGTCGTCGCGCTCGATCTCGCGACGGGCACGCTGCATCGCTTCCGCGCGCAGGCGACGATTCTCGCGACCGGCGGATACGGGCGCGCCTACTTCTCGTGCACCTCGGCGCATTCCTGCACGGGCGATGGGAACGCGATGGTGCTGAGGGCGGGGCTGCCGCTTCAGGACATGGAGTTCGTGCAGTTTCATCCGACCGGGATCTACACGGCCGGGTGCCTCATCACCGAGGGCGTGCGCGGGGAGGGGGGATATCTCACGAACGCCTCCGGCGAGCGCTTCATGGAGCGCTACGCGCCGAACGCGAAGGACCTCGCCTCGCGCGATGTCGTGAGCCGCGCGATGACGATCGAGATCCGCGAGGGGCGCGGCGTGGGACCCGAGCACGACCACATCCACCTGCATCTCGAGCATCTCGGGCGCGAGGTGATCCACGAGCGGCTGCCGGGGATCGCCGAGACGGCGCGCATCTTCGCGGGCGTCGAGGTGACGCGCGAGCCGATTCCGGTGCTGCCGACCGTGCACTACAACATGGGCGGCATCCCCACCACCTTCCACGGTGAGGCCATCGCGCCGCGCGGCGGCGATCCCGATGCGGTGGTGCCCGGACTGCTCGCGGCCGGCGAGGCGGCGTGCGTCTCAGTGCACGGCGCGAACCGGCTCGGGTCGAATTCGCTGCTCGATATCGTGGTTTTCGGACGCGCGGCAGCGCGCCGCTGCGCCGAGATCGTGAAGCCGGGCGCGAGTCATCGCCCGCTGCCCGAGGATGCGGCAGAGCGGGCGATCGAGCGGCTCGATCGTCTACGGCACGCGGACGGCTCGCGGCCGACGGCGGCGATCCGGCTCGAGATGCAGCGGATCATGCAGAACGATGCCGCGGTGTTCCGCACGGGGGAGACATTGCGCGCGGGCAAGGGGCGGCTCGCCCGGACGTTCGCCTCGCTGGCGGACGTGCGCGTGAGTGATCGTTCGCTCATCTGGAACACGGATCTGGTCGAGACGCTCGAGCTCGACAATCTACTCATGCAGGCGACCGCGACGATCGCCTCGGCCGAGAACCGTACCGAGAGCCGCGGCGCACACGCGCGGGAGGATTTCCCCGCGCGCGACGACGAGCGCTGGCTCAAGCATACGCTCGTCTGGGTCGATGCCGGCGGAGGCGTCCGCTTCGATTACCGGCCCGTGCATTTGAAGACGCTGACCGGCGATGTGGAGACGATCGCGCCCAAGGCGCGCACGTACTGAGCGGACGCGGCGCAGAGGCGACGGAGAGCAGATGGCCCAAATCTTTTTGCCGAAGAACTCTCGGATCAACCCGCGTGGGCGCGTGCACCGGCTGGGAGCGAGCGCCGCTCACGGCGCCCCGCAGGTCCGCACCTTCCGCATCTACCGCTTCGATCCGGACTCCTCCGAGGGGCCGCGCGTCGACACCTTCGAGCTCGACGCGAAGTCCTGCGGCCAGATGGTGCTCGATGCGCTCATCGAGATCAAAAGCGCGCTCGACTCCACGCTCACCTTCCGCCGCTCCTGCCGCGAGGGGATCTGCGGCTCGTGCGCGATGAACATCAACGGCATCAACCGCCTCGCATGCACCACGCACCTCGCGGACTTGAAGGGCGAGGTCAAGATCTACCCGCTGCCTCACATGCCCGTGGTGAAGGACCTCGTGCCCGATCTCACACAGTTCTATGCGCAGTACGCGGCGATCGAGCCGTGGCTCAAGTCCGAGACGCCGGCCCCGCCCGATCGAGAGCGCCTGCAATCGAAGGCGGAGCAGGAGCGCATCGACCGTCCGGCAGCGTGCATTCTCTGCGCCTGCTGCTCGGCCGGATGCCCGAGCTACTGGTGGAATAGCGACCGCTACCTCGGCCCCGCGGCCCTGCTCGCGGCCTACCGCTGGATCGTCGACACACGCGACGAGGCGACCGGGGAGCGGCTCGATGAGC
This sequence comes from Steroidobacteraceae bacterium, assembly GCA_050738595.1. Lineage (GTDB taxonomy): Bacteria > Pseudomonadota > Gammaproteobacteria > Steroidobacterales > Steroidobacteraceae > JASHUC01. The sequence goes on from JBOHZR010000097.1 coordinate 21,017, forward strand.
TCGAGGACCCCTTCCGCCTGTATCGGTGCCACACCATCATGAACTGCACCGACGTGTGCCCCAAGGATCTGAACCCGGCCAAGGCGATCGCGGAAATCAAGAAGATGCTGGTGACCCGCCGGTACTGAGCTCACGTGAGCATCCCCGATCCCCGGCTTCTCTGGCGTTGCCGCCGCGGGCTGAAGGAGCTCGACCTGCTCCTCGAGCGTTTTGCGAAGGAGCGCTCGGCAAGCGAGTCGCCCGCGCTGCGCCGTGCGTTCGAGCGGCTGCTCGAGCTGCCCGACCCGCTCCTGGCCGAGCTGCTGCTGGGCCCCCCCGAAAGCGCGCCCTCGTTTCCCGGGGACCCGGAGCTCGAGCAGGTCGCGGCGCTGGTGGCGAGTGCGGGGCGCCGGTAGACTCATCATCCTCCGTGACAGGCATCACATACGCATCTGCCGGCGGCGCGCCTGAACTTCCTGCGGCGCCTGGGGTCTATTCAGCTCGCGGATGGGTGGCCTTCCGGCGTCTGCAGGGGGCACGAGGTCGCCCGTGACCGCCGATACGAGTGATTTGAGCCTTGTCCGCCGCGTGCAGCGCGGGGACAAAGGGGCGTTCGATGCGCTGGTACTCAAGTACCAGCACAAAGTAGTCAAGCTGGTAATGCGTTATGTACGCAATCCCGCGGAGGCCGAGGATGTCGCGCAGGAGGCTTTCATCAAGGCTTACCGCGCGCTCCCACAGTTCCGGGGCGAGAGCGCCTTCTACACCTGGCTCTATCGCATCGCGATCAATACCGCCAAGAACGCCGTCGTATCTCGAGACCGCAGCCCGGTCGAGTTCGATCTCGATTCACAGAATTCTGACGAGTCCTACGACATGCAGGGCCGACTGAAAGACTCGGAGACACCGGAGGGGCTCGTCCTCACCGAGGAGATCCGCGGCACCGTCAACTCCGCGATCGATGCGCTCCCCGAGGATCTTCGCACGGCGATCGTCCTGCGCGAGCTCGAGGGCCTCTCCTACGAGGAGATCGCCGCGGCGATGGGCTGCCCGGTCGGCACAGTGCGCTCGCGAATATTCAGAGCGCGCGAGGCGATCGATCGCCGGCTGCGAGAGGTCTTCGAGGGCGGACTCGGACGAGCGGAGGAGCTGGGATGAACAACGAGGAGCTCGATAGCCAGCTGTCGGCCATGTTCGACGATGAGCTCCCGGAGCCGCAATGCGAGCTGCTCGCCAGAAGGCTCGCGCGCGACGAGGGGCTCAAGGCCCGCTGGGGGCGTTACGCCGTCATCGCCGCCTGCATCCGTACGGAGCGTGTCGGCGAGATCGCGACATCGGCCGGCGCCGCGAGTGCAGCGGGCCGACAAGCGGCGACAGCGAGCGGGGAAGCGCGCCCTGCCCGTAGCGAAACTCGACTGCCGCTGCTGCGGTTGAACGGCGATGTCGCGGGGCGTGTCAGCCGTGCGATCGCAGCGGAGCCATCCTTGCTCAGCGGCGCCGGCGCGGGACGCAGCGTGCGCAGACTCGCGCTCGCGCATCCGGCGTTCGGCCAGGCGATCGGCCGCTGGTGGCAGCCGGTCGCGGGAGGCGCGGTCGTCGCTGCGGGAGTGGCTGCAACGGCGATTCTCTGGCTGCGGGCGGGCTCCCCCGATGCGCCGATCGTCGCCCAGAATGCAGTTCTCGCGACGAGCGCGAATCGCACCGTGGCGACCGTGGCGCCCCTCGTCAAACCTAGCGGCGTGGTCCTGGTCGCGATGCGGCAAGCCAGGGTCGCAAGTGCCGCCGTGCCGAGCCAGGCCGCTGCCTCGCCTCCGGACAGCTTCGTCGTACCGCCCCCCGCCCGCTCATCTTCGTTCGCGCCGCCGATCGAGCTTGCGAACTTCGTGGTTGCTCACAGCGAGTATTCGATGCCGCTCTTGAGGAGCAGCGCGCTCTCGGCACTCGTCGCCGATGAGCCTGTCACGGACGATGCGGCGGAGAATCCCCCCGCCACGGCCGACGGCTCGAAGGCCGGCGCGACCTCGCAGACACCGAATGCGCCGCATGCCGATTCCGCACACTAGCGACCGGCTCACCTGGCTGGCGCTGATTCTCGCCGCAGCGGCGGTCGGCTCGGCCGCCGCTGCCGAGAGAGCCCCTGCCGAGAGCGCCCCTGCGGCCCCTGCGGTCGCGAATCGATCCGGCGCCGCGCCCGCCGCGCCCCGAGCCGCTCACGAGAGGCTCGCTGAGCCGCAGAAGTGGCTCGTCCGGATGAACAGGGCGCTGACGACGCTCAACTACGATGGTGTCTTCTCGCATGTGCAGAACGGCGAGATCGAGACTCTCAGGATCATCCATCGCGCGCACGGCGGCCAGGTGATGGAGCGCCTCGTCTCGCTCGATGGGTCCGGGCGCGAGTTCATCCGCTCAGGCTCCGAGCTCGCATGCTATCTGCCCGACGAGCACAGGGTTCTGGTCGAGCAGCAACCACCGAAGAGCCTGCTGCTCGGAAACCTCCCCCGCTTCGATGCTGCCATGCGCCGCTTCTACGATATCCGCATGGGACGGCGCACGCGTCTCATCGGCCGCAATGTGCAGCTCGTGGTGGTGGACCCCAAGGATGAGTACCGCTACGGCTACAGGCTGTGGATCGATGCTGCGACGGGCATGCCGCTCAAGACCCAATTGTGCGACGGTCGAGGCCGTGTCATCGAGCAGGTCGTGTTCGCGAGTCTCACGACACCGCGCGAGATACCGGATTCGGCGTTCAAGCCCGACATGTCGACGGCCGGATTCGTGGTGATGCGGCAAGAGCCGATGGCGCCCGGCGGCGATGCGGCGATCGCTGTCTGGAGTGCGCTGCGGCTCCCGCCGGGCTTCCACCTGACCGTGCGGACCGAGCAGGTCATCCCGGGCTCTGCCGGTCCCGTCGAGCACATCGTCTACACCGACGGCGTCGCCAGCGTATCCGTCTTCGTCGAATCTCACATGCACCCGGACCACACGCTCTCGGGGGGCAGCCAGCTCGGGTCCTCCTCCGCCTATGCGACGGTCATCGACGGCCATCCGGTGACGGCCGTCGGCGAGGTGCCGCCGGTCACGGTGCGGTTCATCGCCAGCTCGGTGAAAGCGCATCGACCGGGGAATTAGGGCCTCTCGACATCCGTGCGCATCGCGGCGCCATGAACGCGCGACTCAGCGTGATGCACCGGCGCGAATGCGAGCTGTGCGACGACATGCTCGCGGCGCTCGAGCGGCTGCGCACGACGGTCGACCTGCCGCCGGTCGAGGTCGTGGACGTGGACAGCGACCCGGAGCTGCACCGCAAATACGGGCTCTCCGTCCCGGTGCTGCTCCTCGATGGAACGGTCGTCTGCCGGCACCGCCTCGATTCGGCGGAGCTCGTCCGTCTTCTCGGACAGCACTGCGCCTGAACTCCGTATAGAATCGCCGGACTGAACGGCCGCTCGAGACGCCTCTTACGAGCGGGGCAACCCTTTTCTCGATGCGGCTCATACGTAATTTCTCGATCATTGCACACGTCGATCACGGCAAATCGACTCTGGCGGACCGGCTCATCCAGCTCTGCGGCGGCCTCGAGGCCCGCGAGATGCAGGAGCAGGTGCTCGACTCGATGGAGCTCGAGCGCGAGCGCGGGATCACGATCAAGGCGCAGAGCGTGACGCTGTACTACGCGGCGCACGATGGCGAGCGCTATCAGCTCAATCTCATCGACACGCCCGGGCACGTCGACTTCTCGTACGAGGTCTCCCGATCGCTCGCGGCCTGCGACGGCGCGCTGCTCGTGGTCGACGCCTCGCAAGGCGTCGAGGCGCAGAGTGTCGCCAACTGCTACACGGCGATCGAGCAGGGCCTCGAGGTGGTGCCGGTCATCAACAAGATCGACCTGCCTTCGGCCGACCCGGCGCGTGTCGCGCAGGAGATCGAGGACATCATCGGCATTGAGGCGCGCGATGCCGTGCGCGTGAGCGCCAAGACCGGGGAGGGCGTGCCCGAGCTGCTCGAGACGCTCGTCCGGCGCATCCCGGCCCCCAAGGGCGATCCCGATGCGCCACTGCAGGCCCTCATCATAGATTCCTGGTTCGACAACTACGTGGGCGTCGTCTCGCTGGTACGCGTCGTGAACGGCCGGCTCACGGCCGGAGAGAAGATCCGCGTGATGTCGACCGGCCGCGGCCATTACGTCGATCGGCTCGGGCGCTTCACACCGAAACCGGTCGCGGAGCGCGCCCTCGGCGCGGGCGAGGTCGGCTTCGTCGTCGCGGGAATCAAGGAGATCGACGGCGCGCCGGTCGGCGATACGATCACGCTCGAGAGCCGCCCCGCGGCTGCGGCGCTCCCAGGTTTCCGGGAGATCAAGCCGCGCGTGTTCGCAGGGCTGTTCCCGGTCGATTCGGAGAACTACGAGGCGTTCCGCGACGCGCTCGCGAAGCTGCGCCTCAACGACTCGGCGCTGCACTATGAGCCTGAGGTCTCCGGAGCGCTCGGCTTCGGATTCCGGTGCGGCTTCCTCGGCCTGCTGCACATGGACATCGTGCAGGAGCGGCTCGAGCGCGAGTACCACATCGACCTCGTCACGAGCGCGCCGACCGTCGTCTACGAGGTCGCGCGCACCGACGGGGTCGTTCAGTACGTGGACAATCCCGCCAAGCTTCCTGCCTCGAACCAGATCGAGGAGATCCGCGAGCCGATCATCACCGCGAACATCCTCGTGCCGCCGGACCACGTGGGGGCGGTGCTGAAGCTCTGCACCGACAAGCGCGGCGTGCAGAAGAAGATGCAGTATCTCGGCACACAGGTCTCGCTCACCTATCAGCTGCCGCTCGCCGATGTGGTGCTCGATTTCTTCGACCGCCTGAAGTCGGTGAGCCGCGGCTACGCGTCCTTCGATTACGAGTTCAGCCACTTCGAGCCCGCGCCCCTCGTCAAGCTCGACATGCTGATCAACGGCGACCGCGTCGATGCGCTCTCGATCATCGTGCACCGCGAGAGCGCGTACAGCCGTGGCCGCGAGCTCGTGGGCAAGATGCAGGAGCTCATTCCGCGGCAGATGTTCGAGGTGGCGGTGCAGGCTGCGATCGGCACCTCGGTCATCGCCCGCGCGACGGTGAAGGCACTGCGCAAGAACGTGCTCGCCAAGTGCTACGGAGGAGACGTGACGCGCAAGCGCAAGCTCCTCGAGAAGCAGAAAGAGGGCAAGAAGCGGATGAAACAGCTCGGCCACGTCGAGATTCCTCAGGAGGCGTTTCTCGCCGTGCTGCAGATCGGGCGCAAATCGTGACTCGATCCGGGGCCGCAGGCGCGCTCCCCGCCGGCCACAACAACAAGGACCTTCCATGCTGATGCCATTGATTACCGTACTCTGCTGGCTCGCGATTCCCGTCGGCATCGCCTGCATCGTGGACGACTGGTTCCTGCGCCCGCGGCGCCAGGTACGCGCTGCAGAGGCACTCGGGGGCGACCCGCCCGCCATCGCGCTCGCGTACTACGCGCTGCCGGTGCTGGTGATCGCGGCGGTCGTGCGCCTGCTCGCCTCCGAGACGCTCGATTTCAGCCTGGTGCTGTTCATGATCGCAGTGGCGACCGGTATCGTATGGCTCGTCGATGCGCTCGTGCTGCGCAAGCACCGCGTCGCTCTCGCCCGCGAGGCGGGCAAGGACCCGAGCGTCGTCACCGAGCCGGGGACCGTCGACTACGCCCGCAGCTTCTTCCCCGTCGTGGTGATCGTGCTGCTGCTGCGCTCGTTCCTGTTCGAGCCGTTCCGCATTCCGTCGGATTCGATGATGCCGACATTGCTCGACGGCGATTTCATCGTCGTCAACAAGTTCGACTACGGCCTGCGCCTGCCCATCATCGACAAGAAGATCGTGTCGATCGGCGAGCCACACCGCGGCGACGTGGTCGTCTTCCGCTACCCCCCGGACCCGACGGTCAACTACATCAAGCGCCTCGTCGGGCTGCCCGGGGATCGGATCGCGGTACAGAACGACCAGGTCACCCTCAACGGCAAGCCTGTCAGGACCACCTATCGCGGCCTCTTTGACGACGGCTGCTACGAGGGCATGCATCTCATGGAAGAGACGCTCGATCACCACCGGCACACGATCATGTTCTGCCCGGCGACGGGCGATATCGCGGCCGAGCCGCTGCCCACCTGCAACCGCAACCTCCCGCGGGGGTACGTCTGTCCCGCCTCGAGCGACTCCGCCCCCGAGGAGCACGGGGACTGGCCCGAGCACGTCGTCCCGCCCGGGATGTATTTCATGATGGGCGACAACCGCGACAACAGCGCGGACTCGCGCTACTGGGGCTTCGTGCCGGAGGCGAACCTCATCGGCAAGGCGACGCGCATCTGGTTCAACTGGGACCTGAAGCGCAAGGGAGGGCCGCTCTGGAAGCGGATTTGGATGCGCATCCAGTGACGGGTGCACGATGCACGGTGGGCCGTGGGGGGTAGGCTCGAGCTTGATTTCCAAGCTCATCGGAGCTCATCCATGCACAGGCCCAGCACGCATCGGCTCAGCACGCATCGGCCCATCCGCCGGCAGCGCGGCGTCACCGTTCTCGGCTGGCTCGTCCTGCTGATCCCGGTGGCAGTGGTCGTCTACGCCGTCATCCGGCTCGCGCCGGTGTATCTGAATTACATGAACGTGGCGCGCAGCCTCGAGGAGACGGCCTCATCCTTCTCGGGGGAGGGCTCCACCATCTCGGCGCAGTCGATCCGCAACACCCTCTCGAGGCACTTCGAGGTGGACAGCATCGACTTCCCGGCTGTGAACGACGTCACGATCCACCGAAACGGCGCCGCCTGGGTGCTCGAGGCGAAATATCAGGACGTGGCTCCCCTGTTCGCCAACGTGTCGCTGCTCATCGATTTCGACAAGGTCTCCCACATCGGGGGCGGTTGAGGGCGTGCGAGCCGGCTGGCCCGAGCGCTGGGTGCGCGAGCGGCTGGGCTACGAGCCCCGCGACCCGCAGCTCTTCGCGGCGGCGCTCACGCACCGCAGCGCCGCTCGCTCCCACTACGAACGGCTGGAGTTCCTGGGTGATGCGGTGCTCAATCTCCTCGTGGGCGAGCACCTCTACCGAGCCTTCCCGGAGGCCGACGAGGGCGACCTCAGCCGGCTGCGCGCACGCATCGTGGCGAGCGAGCCGCTTGCCGAGATCGCTGCCGAGATCGCGCTCGGGGACGCCCTGCAGCTCGGCAGCGGCGAGCTGAGGACCGGCGGCTTCCGCCGCCAGTCGATTCTCGCCGACGCGTTCGAGGCCGTGTGCGGCGCGCTCTATCTCGACGGGGGACTCGAGAGCGCACGCGCCGCGATCATGGTCCTGCTCGGGCCGCGCATTGCGCGGCTTCCGGACGCCGCCTCCCTCAAGGACGCCAAGACTCGCCTGCAGGAGTATCTTCAGTCGCGCGGTTTGCCGCTGCCGCGCTACGAGGTGGAGCGCACCGAGGGCGAGGCGCACGATCAGACATTTTGGGTGAGCTGCGAAGCGGCCGGCCTGCCCGGGCGCGTGAGCGGCCGCGGCAGCAGCCGGCGCCGCGCGGAGCAGGAAGCGGCCGGGCACGCGCTCGCCGCGATCGAGGCGCACGAGAAGGGTTCATGAGCGCGGAGACTGAAGGATCGTTTCGCGCCGGCTTCGCCGCCCTCGTCGGGCGGCCGAACGTCGGCAAGTCGACTTTGCTCAACGCGCTCGTCGGCGAGAAGCTGAGCATCGTCACGCCGCGCCCGCAGACCACTCGACAGCGCGTGCTCGGGATCGTCACGACCCTTGAGGCGCAGATCGCGTTCGTCGATACGCCGGGGCTGCACCGCGGCGTGCGCCGCGCCCTCAATCGTGCGATGAACCGCACTGCCGCCTCTGCACTGCACGAGGCGGACGTGAGCGTGCTCGTCCTCGAGGCGCTCCGCTTCACCGCCGAGGACGATCTCGTGCTCGATCGCGTCCGCGCGAGCGGCAGGCCCGCGATCGCGTGCGTCAACAAGGTCGACCGGGCGCGCCCCCGCGAGCGGCTGCTCCCGTACCTCGCCGAGCTCGCACGACGGTATGACTTCGCGGACATCGTGCCTGCGTCGGGCCTCAAGCGCGACAATCTCGAGGCGCTCGTCGGCGCGATCGGACGAGTCCTGCCGCAATCCCCGCAGCTCTTTCCGCCGGAGCAGCGGACCGATCGGGACCGCAATTTCCGCATCGCCGAGACGATCCGCGAAAAGCTCATCCTCGAGCTCGAGCAGGAGTTGCCGTACGGCGTCGCCGTCGAGATCGAGCGCACTGGCGAGGCGGACGGCCAGCTCGAGGTCGATGCGGCGATCTGGGTGGACCGCGCCGGGCAGAAGCCGATCGTCATCGGTGCGCGCGGGGAGCGCCTGAAGCGCGTCGGCCGCGCCGCGCGCCTCGAGCTCAATCGGACGCTCGGACGGCGGCTGCACCTGACCCTCTGGGTGAAGGTGCGCGAGGGCTGGGCCGACAGCGCCCGAGCGCTGCAGCAGCTCGGGCTCGAGAGCTGAAGTGGCCGCCGGAGGCCCGAGGTGACGGACCGTCGCGTTCAGCTCGTGCCCGGCTATCTGCTGCATCACACGCCCTATCGCGACACGAGCCGGATTCTCGAAGTCCTGACGCGCGACCACGGCAGGCTCACGCTCTTCGCGCGCGGCGCACGCGGGCCGAAATCGCGACTGGCCGCGGTCCTGCAGCCTTTCCAGCCGCTGCTGCTCAGCTGGAGCGGGCGGGGCGAGGCGCCCCAGCTCACCGGCGCCGAGCTCGAGGGGGCGCCGCGCCCGCTGCGGGCGGACTGTCTGATGGCGGCGTTCTATCTCAACGAATTGATTCTCAAGCTCACGACGCGCCATGACCCGCACCCGGCGCTGTATCACGCGTACGCTCGCACGCTCGAGGCGCTGACGAGCGAGCCGCAAGCGGATCGCATCGCCCTCGCGCGTCCGCTGCGGCTGTTCGAGCGGCGCCTGCTCGAGGAGGTCGGCTACGGCCTCGATCTGCAGAGGAGTGCAGCGGACGGGGGCGCGATCGATCCGGCACGGTTCTATCAATTCCGCCCCGAGCGGGGTCTCGTTGCCGCTGCGGCGCTCGCCCCGGGAGCCATTTCCGGAAGCTCGCTCATCGCGCTCGCGCGCGAGCAGCTCGCCGATCCGAAAGAGCTCGAGGACGCGCGCCGCCTCCTCAAGGCCGCGCTCGATCACTGCCTCGAGGGCCGCGAGCTCGCGACGCGCGCCGTCGCCCGGGCAATCGAGGGCCGGCGGCGAGCTGCACGCCGCGATTGACCAGCCGGCCGTTCATCCTGGAAGCTCGCGCCCCATGAGCGCTGCCCCGATCACCCTCGGCGTGAACATCGACCACGTGGCGACCCTGCGCGAGGCGCGGCGCGCGCGCTACCCCGATCCGGTGCATGCCGCGCTCGCCGCGGAGATGGCCGGCGCGGACAGCATCACGCTGCACCTGCGGGATGACCGGCGGCACATCCGCGATCATGATGTGCATGCCCTCAAGGGGCTTCTGCAGACGCGCATGAACCTCGAGATGGCGGTCACGGAGGAGATGCTCGACATCGCTCGGGACGTGCGCCCGGCGAACTGCTGCCTCGTGCCCGAGCGGCGGGCGGAGATCACGACGGAGGGTGGGCTCGATGCGGCGGGGCAGCTCGCGCGCATCGCCGAAGCCGTCGCAGCGCTCAGCGAGAGCGGCATCCGCGTCGCGCTGTTCATCGATCCCGAGCCCCGGCAGATCGAGGCCGCATCGAGGAGCGGCGTGCCCGCGATCGAGCTTCACACGGGCACGTATGCCGAGGCCGCGGGCGCGCAGCGAGCGGTCGAGCTCGAGCGGCTGCACGCGAGTGCGCGCCTCGGTGCGAGCCTGGGACTCGAGGTGCATGCGGGGCACGGCCTTAACTACCAGAACGTCGGGCCGGTCGCGGCGATCGGCGCGATCGTGGAGCTCAACATCGGGCATTCGATCATCGCGCGCGCGGTATTCGCGGGCCTCGAAAGCGCCGTGCGGGACATGAAGGCGCTCATGCAGGCGGTGCGCGCATGATCTTCGGGATCGGAGTCGACGTGCTCGAGACGAAGCGCATCACTCACGCACTCGAGCGCTTCGGCGCACGGTTCATCGATCATCTGCTCATGCCCGAGGAGCGGGCGCAGCTCGAGCGCACACAGCGCCGCGAGCGCTTCATCGCGATGCGCTTCGCCGCGAAGGAGGCGATCGTCAAGGCGATGGGCACGGGGTTCGCGCACGGCGTGTGGATTCGAGACGTGGGAGTGGTGCAGAACAGCTGGGGCCGACCGGAGGTCGTCTTTTCCGATCGCGGCGAGCAGGTGCGGCGCGGCCTCGGGATCGGCGAGGGCCATGTCACGCTGACGGACGAATCGGGGCTCGTGGTCGCGGTCGCCGTGCTCATGAAGGCAGCCTGAGAAGCGCAGCGGCGCACGCATGACCCGCAGCACGCTCGCATGACAGCCAGCACGCTCGTCTTCGACATCGAGACGGTGCCCGATGTGGCGCTCGGGCGCCGGGTGCACGGCCTCGGGGACCTCCCGGACGCGGAGGTCGCGAAGGCAATGTTCACGCTGCGCCGCCAGCGCACCGGCGAGGAATTCCTGCCGCTCGGCTTTCACCGCATCGTCGCAATCTCCTGCCTGCTGCGCAGCGGCGAGGGAGTGAGGCTCTGGAGTCTCGGGGAGCCGGGCTCGGGTGAGGCCGAGCTGGTCGAACGCTTCTTCGATGGCATCGAGCGCTACGGCCCCGTGCTCGTCTCCTGGAACGGCTGCGGCTTCGACCTGCCCGTGCTGCGCTACCGCGCGCTCAAGGCCGGCGTGCAGGCGCCGCGCTACTGGGAAACCGGCGACGAGGACACTTCGTTTCGCTTCAACAACTATCTCTCGCGCTATCACTGGCGGCACATCGATCTGATGGACGTACTCTCCGGCTACCAACCTCGTGCGCGCGCCTCGCTCGCCGATACGGCGGCGCTCCTCGGGCTGCCCGGCAAGCTCGGATTCGATGGCAGCCAGGTCTGGGACGCGTGGCTCGCGGGGGAGATCGTGCGCATCCGCCGCTACTGCGAGACCGACGTGCTCAACACCTATCTCGTCTTTCTGCGGTTCGAGGTGACGCGCGGCCGCATGGCGCGCGAGCGTCTCGAAGAGGAGATCGCGCGCGTGAAGGCGATGTTGCGTGCGGGCGGCGAGCCGCATCATGCGGAGTTCCTGCGCGCCTGGGAGGCGATCGAGCAGGAGGGGCCGAACGGTTGACCGCTACCGAAGGGTCGACCGCTGCCGAGGGGTCGACCGATACCGAGCTCGGCACCGTCGATGCGCTGACGCACGAGGGGGAGGGCGTCATCCACGGAGGGAAAACCGTATTCGTCGCGGGCGCTCTGCCCGGCGAGGTCGTCCGCTTTCGGCGCGCACGGCGCCGCAGCCGCCACGACGAGGCCGAGCTCGTCGAAGTCGTGCGGCCCTCGCCCGAGCGCACCCTGCCGCGCTGCGCGCATTTCGGCACGTGCGGCGGCTGCGCGCTGCAGCACTTCGCCGCCGAGCGTCAGATCGAGGCGAAGCAGATCGAGCTCGCCGAGGGTCTCACGCGCCTGGCGCGTGCCGAACCGCAGCGCTGGCTCGAGCCGCTTCGCGGACCGGCGTGGGGCTACCGGCGGCGCGCACGGCTCGGCGCGCGTTATGTCACCAAGAAAGGCCGTGCGCTCGTCGGTTTCCGGGAGCGGCTCTCACCGTACGTCACGGTGACCGAGCGCTGCGAAGTGCTTGCGCCGCCCGCCGGCGCGTTGATCGGTCCCCTGGCCGAGCTGCTGACGGGCCTCGACGTGCGCGAGCGCATCCCGCAGATCGAGGTCGCCGTGGCGGAGAACGCGACGGCGCTCGTGCTGCGGGTGCTCGCCGAACCCACGGCCGCCGATCTGGAGAAGCTCGAGGGCTTCGAGCGCGCACATCGTGTGCGCTTGCATCTGCAGCGCGGCGGGCTCGATACCGTGACGCGGCTCTCACCGGAACGCGCGAAAGATGAGACGCCGCTCAGCTATCACCTGCAGGAGTTCAATGTTCAGATCGAGTTTGCGCCGACCGACTTCGTGCAGGTGAACGGCCCGGTCAATGCGGCGCTCGTCAGCCGGGCGGTTTCACTGCTCGAGCTGACGCCCGCCTCGCGTGTGCTCGATCTGTATTGCGGTCTTGGAAACTTCACGCTGCCGCTCGCCCGCCGCGCGGCCGAAGTACTCGGTGTCGAAGGGGATGCGGGGCTCCTCAAGCGTGCGCAACATAATGCGCGCCTCAACGGGATCGAGAACGCCTCGTTCATCGAGGCAGACCTCGCGCAGCCGCTGCCGGATTTGCCCTGGCTCGCCGGCCGCTTCAGTCATGTGCTGCTCGATCCGCCGCGCGCGGGCGCTCGTGAGGTAATGCGGACCATCGCACGAATTGCCCCGGAAAGGGTGCTGTATATTTCCTGCCATCCGGGCAGCCTTGCGCGGGACGTGGGGGTGCTGGTTCACGAGCACGGCTTTGCTTTGCGCGCGGCGGCAGTGGTGGACATGTTCCCCCATACCACACACGTCGAGTCGATCGCGCTGCTGACGCCCGGCCGGTAGAGGGAGAGGCTGACGCCACATGACTCTGGGGCCGCTGATGATCGATCTCGGGGGTCCCGAGATCGACGCGCAGGAGCGCGAGCTGCTCGAGCATCCGCTCGTCGGCGGAGTCATCTTGTTCACGCGCAACTGCACCGATTCCGCGCAGCTCTCGGCGCTCGCCGCCGCCATTCACGGCGCCCGCAATCCTGCGCTGCTCGTCGCGGTGGACCATGAGGGCGGACGCGTGCAGCGCTTTCGAAGCGCGCCGTTCTCGCGCCTGCCGCCCGCGCGCCGCATGGGCCACGAATTCGATACGGACGCCCGCGAGGGCCTCGCGCTCGCGCGCCGCATGGGCTGGCTGATGGCCGCGGAGCTGCGCTCGCACGGGATCGATCTGTCCTTTGCGCCCTGTGTCGATCTCGACTACGGTTTGAGCGAGGTGATCGGCGATCGTGCGTTCCACGCGCGCGCCGATGCAGTCGCACAGCTCGCGGTCGCATACGCACACGGCATGCGCGACGCCGGCATGGCGGCCACGGCCAAGCACTTCCCTGGCCACGGGGCTGTGCGGGTCGATTCGCATCGATCCCTGCCGGTCGACCGGCGAGGGCGCGCCGACCTCACGGACGACCTGACGCCGTACCGTCGCCTGATCGCCAATGGGTTGCCGGCCGTGATGGCGGCTCACATCCAGTTCCCGGCGGTCGACGAGCGCCCCGCGAGCCTCTCGAGGCGCTGGATCGGCGGTGTGCTGCGCGGGGAGCTCAATTTCCAGGGCGCAGTGTTCGCCGACGATCTCGCCATGGGCGGGGCCGCGGCGTGCGGGGGCATCGTCGAACGCGCGGAGCTCGCGCTTGCCGCCGGCTGCGACGTGCTGCCCGTGTGCAACGATCGCGCCGCGGTCGTCTCGCTGCTCGATGAGCTCGATGTGCAGCCGGAGCCTGCCTCGCAGGTGCGCATCGTCCGCATGCGCGGGCGCGATGGGCTCGCGTGGAACGAGCTCACCGAGTCGCACGAGTGGCGTGAAGCCCGCGATGCCCTCGCGCGAGCCGCCGCCGTTCCGGCTCTCACGCTGCGCCCCGGTGCGCCATGAGCAACGTGCCCGAGGACTGGCGTGCGATTCTCGATGCCGCGCCCGAGGGCATCGTGGTCTGCGATGCGACGGTCGTGAGCCATCCGATCGTCTACGCAAACCGAGCGTTCCTCGAGATGTGCGGGCATCCCGCCGAGTCGCTGCTCGGCTCGAATCCGCGGGTCCTGCAAGGGACCGATCGGGACCAGCAGGCGCGGCTCGAGCTTCGCGAGGCGCTCAAGCGCGGCGAGCCGGGCCGGGCGCTGCTGCGCAATTACCGGCCGAACGGCGCACTGTTCTGGAACGAGATGCTGATCCAGCCGGTGCGGGATGCGACCGGACAGCTCCTTCAATGGGTGAGCTATCACCGCGATGTGAGCCAGCGCCTGCCGGCCGATCGCGAGCCGACCGGATCCTTTGCGCCGCTCGGCCAGGCCGACACTCTCGGCATCTCCTCGGGGCTCCCGGCGTGGATGCGCGAGGATCGCTTGACCGCCCTGCATTCGAGAGCGTTTTTCGAGGAGCTCCTGCGGCGCGACTGGCATCTCGCGCAGCGCGACTCCCACGAGATCGGCCTCACGCTGTTCGATATCGACGATCTCGGGTGCTACAACGAGACGTTCGACAAGCTCGCGGGCGATGCGTGCATCCGCCGCGTCGCGCGCGCGATCGGCGGCGCCTACCGGCGAGGCAGCGATCTCGTCGGCCGGTGGGAGGGCGGCACGTTCGCCGTGCTCACGCAGGGGGAGGCTGCCGCGCGCGCCGCGGACTACGCGAAGCTCGTGATCCAGCGCGTACGCGACCTGCTGATCCACAATCCGCGCGCGGGCAACGGCAGTCGTTACGTGACTTTGAGCGCCGGGGTGGCGAGCCTCGTGCCGGTCCGCGATCAGCCGCTCGAGGCGCTCGTGGTCGCGTGCCTCGCGGCGCTCAAGCGCGCGAAGGCGGTCGGGAAGAATCAGTTTTGCGCGGCGGAGGCACGGGATTTCAAGGCGGCGTAGGAGCCTGTCGGACTCACGTTGCGCCTCCGCTATGGCCTGCGCGCTCGCCGTAGTGGGAGTCCTGACGGCAACGCTGTTGTGCGGCTGCGCAAGCCCTGCACACCGCGCGGATAGGATCGCCGTGCGCGGTCGCCTGGCAAGGTCCGTCCTCTGGAGCGGGAAATTCCACCACGTCGTTTATGCATCTGCGGGCCGCGATGCTGACTTGCTGCTCATCTTCATAGCGGGGGACGGAACCCCTTGGACGAAGGGTGGTACGGTGGTCGCGCGGGACCCCACGGCGCACCGCCCGCTTGCACTGAACCTGGCCGTCCGCACGCACTTCGGCTCGGTGGTCTATCTCGGGCGGCCTTGCTACTTGGGGCTCGCACGCTCTGCGGAGTGTCGACCCGAGGATTGGACCTCCGCAAGATACTCCGCCGCCATCGTCGAGAGTCTCCTCACCATCGCGAACCGCTTGATTCAGGAGCATCACGCGCGGCAGGTCGTGCTAGTCGGCTATAGTGGCGGCGGAACACTCGCCGTGCTGATGGCTCCGCATGTAGCGAATCTCCGCGCCGTGATCACCATCGGAGCGGATCTCGATGTAGCGGCCTGGACTCATCTGCATGGCTATCTGCCGCTCAGTGGCAGTCTCGACCCGGCCGAAACTCGCGCCTTGCCGCCGAGCGTCATGCAGATTCACTTCGTCGGGGCCCGCGATACGAACGTTCCACCGGCGCTGTCCGCACGCTACTTCGCCCGTCACCCGCGCGCGCACCTTCGCATCATTGCGCGATTCGACCATCGATGCTGCTGGGTGCGAGCCTGGTCCGGTTTGCTGGCGAATGCTCTGCACGCGGCGGATGTCACTGCGGATGAATTCCCGAGTGCTGGCGGGGAGTCTCGGCGGCCCCGTCCGTAGGGGCTTCAGGGGGCTGCAAACGCGCCTGCGCGGGGTTGACAGTGAAATCGATAATTGGATAGCTTGTAAGCGCTTGCAGGGGGGTCGTCGATGAAAATGACAAGGAGCTGCGCGGCGCCGCGCAGTTTTGCTGTGTGAGCCGGCGAAGGATGGCTCGCCAAGCCGGTCGCGGTGCTGCGCTGGTCTTTGCGCAGATCTTCCTCGCAATGAGCCTGCCGATCCACGCGCAGAGCTCTGCCGGTGCGCAGACGCAGGGTAGCTTGGCCCAGCTCGTCGATTCGGCGCCGCCGGGAACGTTCAATCAGCTCGAACAGCTGTCTGCGGCCGCAAATCAGGCCTCCTACAATCTGCTGACGGCAAACCCCGATGCCGCGGTGTATTGCAATCCTGAGCAGAGGGGGCCATCGACCAAATGCTCGGGCGAGACCTATCTCACGTTCAGTAATTTGCGGATATTGATCCAGTCCTCGAACGAGCTGTTGAACAATGGAGGGCCGACGTTCTACAGCCTGCATACATCCGATCAGGGACTGGGATTCGCGCTCCGGTGGACGGCCGGCGAGAACCTGTCCGCGCCCGGCTCGGTCGCGACGCAGTTTGCGAATGGTCAGCTGTCGAGCGTTCTTGGCCGTATCGAGGCGCTTAGACTCGGCGCCAGTGGCTTCGCCTTCAACGGAGTCAATCTCGGCAACGGAACCTCATCCGTCGCGTCGAGCTCAGCGGGCTTCGTTCCCGGCCAGCTTACCGGGGCCCTTGGAGGCGGCGCCAGCGCGGATAGCTCGGATATCGGCATTGCATCTCGATGGGGCGGGTTTCTGAACGGCGCCTACGGGTGGGGTTATCGGCAGCCATCCGTACTCGAGAGCGCATTCGCGTTCGACAGCTCCGACGCCACACTCGGGCTCGACTACCGCTTTACACGCCGGCTCGTCGTCGGTGTGGCGGGCGCCTATACGAATCAACGCGTCGATTTCGACTCGCAACGGAGCGTTGCCGGCGGTGGATTTCGGGCGCACGGCTATGGCGTCACCCTCTACGGGCTATACGAATGGGAGGGGCCGTACATCAGCGCCTCGGCCTCGTGGCAACGCGTTCACTTGGATGAGTCACGGCTGATCACCTATCCCTCGTTCAACATCGCGGTGCCCTCGGTCGATGTGACCGCCCGTGGTTCGACGAGCCTCAATTCTCTGCTCGCGACGTTCGGTACCGGATGGTCGTTGAACTGGCGGGCTTTCACCGCAGAGCCGTATCTAAATGCGAGCTTCCGCCGCGCGACGCTGGACGGATTCAGCGAGACGAGCACGAATAACGCCGGGCCAGATGCGGGCCAAGAGGCGGGATTCGGGCTCTCCTATGCTCCACAGTTGTTTCGAATTCTCGATATCTCTGCCGGCTTGCGCTTGCAATACGCTTTCAAGCTGCCCTTTCTCGTGGCCATTCCTTACGTCCGAGCGGCATATCACCGGAATTTGCTGGCGAATGACTATACCGTCTCGGCGGCGTACGACCAGGCTGCATCGGATGGATCTCAATTCGATATCCCGAGCGATCCTGTCGACAACCACTACGCGGAGCTTGCCGGCGGTTTTTCGGTGGTCTTACCGCACGGCATCCAGGGCTTTGCTCAATACCAGATGACGACCGGCATGCAGTACGTGGTCAGCCGGCAGATCTCCGCGGGAATTCGGGCCGAATTCTGAGAAACTCAAGATCGATGCCGGGCGCAGCCATGAAGACCATCGCAGTCGTATCGATCCGAGTCACCGCACTCGCTGCCGTGCTCGCCCTCGCCTCGTGTGGTGGTCCGAGCCAAGTCGGCAAACTCACTGCTGGTCCCCCCGTCGCCGCTGCTGCGACAATCGGTCAACCTTATACGGTCGATGGCAGCGGGGTGCTCCACACGACCGTCCGTGCGGGTGCCGAGGTGGTCCTGAGCGGCGTCAATAGCCAGAGCGGCTCCGGCGACACCGGCATACCCATCGTCACGTGGACATGGCAGCAGCTCAACCCGCAGTCAGGGGCGACGGTCGATCTGGTCAAGCGCACGAACGACGCCGTGTCGTTCACCGCCCCGCAAGTCACCCAGCCTGCCACGCTGGCGTTTCAACTGACCGTGACCGACGCGAATGGTGGCAGCGCAAGCACGCAAGCTCAGGTCGTCGTCGAGCCCGTACGGGATCCGGATCACTTCCTGGCGTTTCTGAATACTCGGGATACCTTTACGGTGACCGCCGGCACCAGTGCGGTGGTTGCACCAGAGCCGCAGGCAACGTACAGCGACACCGTGCCCTACACCATCACGGTCACGAAGCTCGTGACGTACACCGATCTTGCCGGTGCAGTTCACACGCGAGTTCCCGTCGGCCAGCCGGTGGCGTACCAGGGCGGCTGGTCTTCTGCTGTCGGCAGCGGGGGTCCCAGCTGTTCGGATGCGCGCAATCCGCAAACGCTGATTCCAATCCCGCGCCTGAATCTCGACGATCTCCTGGCCGATGGGTCGGGTCAGCGTCTATCGGATGTGATGGAGACTTCAGATATCGATCTCGATCCGGCAAACCCGGCGATCCCGCCCGCGTTCGTCGAGGCTCAGGTGCAGATTGCATCGAATTCCCTGCCGAGCGGGGTCTCGCCGCAGCTGTGCGTGACGGGCGACAACGGCGCACCGAGCGCGAGTGTCACGCTGAAGGCCGATGTGCTGCTCACTGACTCGAATTCGACCGGCGCGCTGTATGACACGAGCGCCTCGGCGCACACCTATTACTCGACGATCGATCCGAACGGTGCGAAGACGACGCTCGCTGCGTGGCTGCAGGCGAATGGTTTCAATCCGAGTGATGCTGGGTGGGGGGCCGACGCCCACGCCGTCTACACCAACGACTACGACCTCGGCTTCGGCCGCGACATGTACCTGAAAGTGGGCGCCTGCGATGCGGGTTTCTCCGCGGCGCCGCTGTCCCAGTTCGCGAACCAGGCTCTCTCCGCAGCGGCCGCGCAGACGGTTCAGAGTCTGATCGGGCACTGCGACGTTGCGGCGGTCGTCGTCAACTACGCCGGTGTGCAGACCGCTGCGCAGCACCTCAATGCGATCGTGGCGGTAGCGATGGAATACAGCGCCTCCCCGGGCGGCGGTCCGCGATTCGTGAAGTTTTACGTGTTCGCGCCGGATACGCGAACGGGAGCGATGGAGCGCGTCACCGGCGTGGATCTCGATCGCCGGGGACAGAAGCCAGTGCCCCAGGCGTGTGTGGTATGTCACGGAGGGGTTCCGGCCACGCTCGCGCAGCTGAGTGCATCGACCGCTTATCCGCACACGGGTGCCGGCAAGGTCAACGGCGATCTGGACTCTGCTTTTCTGCCCTGGGACGTAAGCTCGCTGCTGTTCTCGGACACCGATCCCGGGTTCTCGCAGAAGGCGCAGGATGCTGCACTGAAGGCGCAGTACACCGCGGCCAAGCAGGCAGACCAGCTGAAGCTACTCAATGTCGGCGCGTATCTGACGATGGCGGACCCGGTTCGCTCTGCCCTACAGCGTGAGCTGCTGGAAGGCTGGTATGGCGGTGCCGGGCTGCCCAGCGCGTATAACGGGAGTTTCGTACCCCCGGAGTGGCAGCCGGCAGGGGACAACGACAATCCCGCGGACTCCGCAACGCTCTACACGGATGCCTTTGCGCACACCTGTCGGATGTGCCACACGGCGCAAGCCCCCCCTTCCGGTGTCGATCCGAGGACCGCCTCCGGAAGCGATGCCAACGGCGCGACGGTCCCGGCATGCAGCCCCGCGGCGGTTCGGTCCTCTGCAGCGGTGGGCGACCAAGTTCCGATCGGCTGCTACGGCGAGCTCGCGAACGGACCCAATCTCGCGATGCGCCTCAGTGATGGGACAATGCCCTTCGCACGGCGGACACTCGACCGGCTTTGGGTACAACCGGACGGATCCGCGAGCGCCGGCGCTCTGCTTCAGAATCACTTCACGAACGAGAATCCGATTCTGACCCCCGGGACTTCCGTCGCGCGCCTGCTCGAGCCGCCGCCCATAACGCTCGCGGGCGACACCACGACGCCCGCGACCGCCGACGTGGGCAATGCGGTGCAGCTCGACGGTAGCAGCAGTGCTTTCCCCGACCAGGTCACATGGAGCGTGGCGCCGTGCAGTGGCACGCCCGAGAATCCGGGCACCTGCGCGGGCTCTTTGCCGGTCGTGGGCAGCTCGAGTCTTCTCGCGGAATTTCTGCCGGATGACACGGGGACTTACCAACTGATGCTGACGCTCGACGGGGGCAGCGCCGCTGCGTCGAGCTCATACTACTTCCAGGTCCCGCTCGTCCCGCCCCTATTCATCAGTCCCACACCCGCGCTCTCCCTGCAGCTCGGCACGCAGCAGACCGTGCTGCCCTCGAATCTCATCAAGCAATATGGCAACGGTGGTCCGAGCAACAATCTGCTGTTGATTCAGCCGGCAACCGCCGATCTCGCCATCGCGCCCGCCAGTTGCGCCGCCGCGCCCGGATGTATGGAAAGCACTGTCGCCGGCGGCTTCACGGTCAGCTCCGTAGGAAATCAGCCTGGGAGCTCGTCAGTCCTATTGACGGTGAAGGGACTTGGCAGTAATCCGGCCGAGTCGGTGAGCGAGACCGTGCCTGTCACGCTCGTAGCTTCCGTCCAAGCGCCGAATATCCAGCTGAGTCCCGTCGCCGCAAACTCGACGATTGCCGCGGTTACCAATCTGCTGACTGCCGTCAATAGCAGCGGTACCTATCCGGACTGCAGTTCGCTCGCCGTGGCCAATGTCAAGTATACGGGCAGCCGGCTTTCCGTATGGTCATTCAATGCGGGCACACAGGAGCTCTCGTACATTCCGCAGGCGGGCTTCGCGTCTTTCAACAAGCTCGGGGTTTCGGAACCGGCTGTCTCGCCCGAGACTTTCTCATACGATCTGCAATGTACGCTGTTGAGCTCTCAGATCGAAACCAGCACGGGCCAGATCACGGTCCCCGTTACCGCTCGGGAGACGTTCAGCGACGTCCAAACCATCTTCACGAGCGACAGTACGTGTGCAAGTTGCCACGCGAACGGCTCGGCGCCGCCCCTCGGCTCCGCGAGTTATTCCGAGCTGCGCAACGGGCAGACCAGCGACTCGATCGGTGGGACCGTATGGACGAGCGATACCTTCCCATTCGTGGACCTGGATTCTCTGAACGATAGTCCTCCGGATTTGAGCTCGGTACCGAGCAGTGCCCTGCTGTGCTGGCCAGAGCAGACGTGCCCCAACACGCACAGTGGTGGAGCATTCCCCGCGGCGACTTCCGAGCTGCAGACGATCCGCAACTGGATCGAGGACGGCGCAAACGACTTCTAAGCAGAGCAGTGGCTCAGCGTGATGGCACCTCGGCCGGGCGGTTGATCCCATGAGCCTTGGTCGTCTCGATACTCTCATGCGAAACCTCGTGCGGACGACCGCACGTCTCGGGCGCTCAACGGCGGCTGCCAATGCAGCGCCGCTGCGGCAGCGGATGCCCGACGGCGGCGCGGATGTGCTGACGAAACCGCACGGGGCAGAGACAGTCGACGCGGCGGAGACTCGGCGGCGTGAACCGCTCATTGCCCCGCGTCCTGCATGTTCCAGCGAGGCCTATCCTGATTGCGGACAGGTCCTGAACGGACACTATCGGCTCGAGTCGGTGATTGGCCGAGGGGCCATGGGGCAAGTCTGGCGCGCACGCGATCTGCTGAGCGAGGAGGCCGGTGCGGGACAGTCGCAGCTTGCAGTCAAGCTGTTTTTGTCGGAGCTCGAACGCGAACCGCATGCGCTCGCGATCATGCAGCGCGAGACGAGCCGGGCGCAGAAGCTCTCGCACCCGAACATCGTTCGAGTCCATTACTTCGATCGCGACGAGCGCACCGGCCTGCTCTTCATGGTCATGGAGCTGGTCGACGGTCAACCGCTCGATCGCCTGCTCCGCGAGCAGGGGATCTCTGGACTGCCGCGCAAGGACGCCGTGCGAGTCATCCGCGGGCTTACCGATGCTCTCGCCTACGCGCACGATCAAGGGACGGTTCACTGTGATTTGAAGCCCGCGAACGTGCTCGTCGCGCGCGACGGAACGCCGAAGATTCTCGATTTCGGCATTGCGCAGGCCGTGCAGCGGGTTGAGTCCGCCGGCGCAGGGGGTGCCGCGCGCCCGGACGACGCCCCGATCGTCACGGGCTACACGGAGCGCTACGCCTCGCCGCAGGTACTCGAGAATGAGAGAGCGGAGCCTGCGGACGATGTCTTTGCACTCGGCATCGTCGCTTACGAGATTTTTACCGGCAGATACCCCTTCGACGGCGAGCGCGCGCCGAGTGTATGGCAGCGCGTCGCGCGGCCCCGCGGTCCGAGCCGTCGCGAATGGCGTGCCATCCGCCGCGCGCTGGAGTTCGATCGAGCACAACGGTGGCCGGATGCGGGCACGTTTGGTAAGGCATTTGTCGGGATATCCGCCCTCCAGCGCTCCCTCATCATAACCGTCGCCGTGTTGACGCTCGCCGCCGCGGCTCTCGGTTACCGGAGCTATCGGGCCGCCCTGCCGGCGGTGCCGCTGCAGCAGCTGCCGCCCGAAATGCAGGAGCAGGTGCGCAAGGCATTGAGTGACGGCCAGGGGGCGCTCGACTATCTGCGGGCGAGCCACGAGCGGCGAGGCAACATGCTCGACGATGCCGCCGATTCCTTCGATCGGGCGGACTACCTTCACCCTAGAGATCTCGAGGCGGTCGAGGGCTTGAAGGCTGTCGCAGCGCTCGCGATCGAATGGGCTCGTTCCTCCGCCGACCGGGACGCCGCCGTCAAGGAGCTGCAGACCCTCAAGGAGCACACAGTCCAGAGCCGCTTCTACGAGCGCTATGCGCCGCTCGACCGCGAGATCGAGAAGCTGGCGGCTCGAGAGCGGGGCAAATGAGATCGAAACTCAAGCCACGACCGATACCGGCCAGCCTGGCCGGGATTGCGCTCGCGCTGGGCATCGCTGGGTGCGCCGGCAGCCCCGCAAAGGACCACGCTCGGACGGTCGCTCGCGAGGGCATGGTGACCCGCAGCGACTTCGAGATCGTAGAGTGCCTCCTGCCGGGCCAGGTTCGTCAAATCGCGGGTACGACCTATCTCACGCAACGCCGGCCGACCCGCACGACGGTCGCGGACTGCCGTGTCCGCGGCGGCGAGTACGTGCTCTATGATCGAGCCGATGTGAAGTCCGCATTGCGCATCTGGCTCGCAACGGCCCAATCCGGTGACGCTGCGGCCGAGAACAACGTGGGTGAGATTTACGAGCGAGGCGTCGGCAGCAGCCCCGATTACGCCGCGGCGGCGCTCTGGTACGGAAAAGCGGCGAAGCAGGGCTACTCTCGCGCTCTCCTCAATCTCGGCATGCTGTACGAGCAGGGGCTCGGCGTGGAGAAGGACCCTGTGAAGGCGCTCAACTTCTACCGCATGGCTGCAGGCATCCCGCAGAACAGCGTGGTCTGGGAGAGCGCCGCCAGAGGCGAGGCAGACGCTCTGCGGGCCCAATTGAAAGAAAAGGACGGCGAGATCGATGCGCTTGAAAAGCAGGTGAACGACGTCGCGCGGAAGCTGAGCGCGGAATCGAGGGCCGCGAGTGCATACCGCGAGCAATCGCAAGCGCTCGAGTCATTGAGAACGCTCGTGAAGGAGCTTCAGGCTGAACGCAATGCGACTCAGCAGCGGATCGCATCGCTCGGGCCCACTCGGGGCGATACCGGCCCGGCGCAGCCGCCGCCTCGACCTCTCGATCCGAACACGGCGATCCGTACCGTGATGGGGGAGAACATCGGACGGTTCTACGCGCTCATCATCGCCGACCAGGACTATCAGAACCTCGCCAAGCTCAGTACGCCGCTGAATGATGCCGCGCGGGCTGCACAGATCCTGCGCCACAAGTATGGTTTCACGGTCCAGGTTATCGATGACGCCTCCGACGTGGGTATCCTCCGTGCGCTCAATGATCTCGACAGGGTATTGCGTCCTGACGACAACCTGCTGATCTATTATGCCGGGCACGGCTGG
Source organism: Steroidobacteraceae bacterium (assembly GCA_050738595.1). GTDB lineage: Bacteria > Pseudomonadota > Gammaproteobacteria > Steroidobacterales > Steroidobacteraceae > JASHUC01. The sequence goes on from JBOHZR010000097.1 coordinate 44,630, forward strand.
CGTATCCAGGCCGGTCCGCAAGAAGTGGGATATTGGCTGCCCGTCAATGCCCAGCCTCCGCCGAACGACACATTTTGGGTACCGAACGCGCAGGTTGTCGCGCATATGGGCCGTCTGCGGGCGAAGCGCATCCTGGTGGTGGCGGATTCGTGCTTCGCAGGGCTCCTCTCTACTGACCCGAGCGTCAACCTCTTTGGGGCACAAGCAGGAGTCACGGCGGCGTACCTCAAGTACATCCTGCCGAAGCGCGCGCGCCTTCTCATCGCATCGGGGGGCGACGATCCGGTGCTGGATGCGGGAGGTCAGGGTCACTCCGTCTTTGCTCAAGCGTTCTTGGATTCGCTCGATGCGAACAGCACTGTCCTCACGACCGAGGCGCTGTTCGCGGATGTCCGTGCTCGCATGGATCGGGCGGCCATGCGAACGAGGTTCAACGAAAAACCCGACCTCCGGACGATCCGCAGCGCTGGACACGAGATGGGAGATTTCTTCTTCGTTCCGGTCGGACCGGGGCAGTGAGTCGTCGCTCAGCGCGACGGCCGACTCGCTGACCGATCGCTCGTGACGAGCGCGATCACGCCGAAGGCGGGATGGTCGAAGTAGTTCCGCTCTTTGAGCCGCACGCGATGGCTCTCATCGAGGACGAACACCGTGCCCGGCGGAGCGTCGAGCCCGTCCGGCGGGTCGCTCATCGCGTACCGCAGATCGAGCGCGAGATGCAGAAAGACGCCGCGCTCGAGGGCCACGGTTCCGGTGATGCCTTGCGCATCGAGGCCCACACTCTGCACCGGGATCTCCATCGGCTTGCCCCAGGGACTTGCAGTCTGCGCCCACGCGATGTGCGCGACCGGGACGTAGCGGCCGCTCGCGCGCAGCCGCGAGGCGACGCCGTCGAGCTCGAACCGCGAGGAAGGCAGGATGCCGACGACGCCGTTCGGTGATGCACCGCTCGCTGGCGCCGCGCTCGCTGGCGCCGCGCTCGCTGGAGCGGGGCTCGCGGGCGCGGCGCTCGATTCCGTGCTGCTCGACTGCGCGCTGCTCGGGTCCGCACCGCCTGGGTCCGCATCGGTGGAGGTGGCGGTCGCGGTGCCAGCCTCCGCGGCCCAGTCCTCCGGTGCGCCGAGAGCGGAAGTCGCTCGGAAGATGACGAGCTCCACGCGATAGACGGGCGGCGGACGGGCGGCTCGGGCGCGCGCCGGCGCGCGTGAACCGGGTGTGCTCGGCGTCGCGGGCTGCTGCGGGCGAGCAGGTGCGCACAGCGCCGACGATGCGCAGACGAGCGAGGCCGCAAAAGCGGCGAGTATCCTCTTCATTTCAGCAGACCCTCACGTTGTCCCGTTTCACTCCTGCGCGGCCTCGAGCCGGCGCGCGGTCGGTGTGTGGATCGGCCGCGCGTTCTTCCCGAGCCGCTCGAGAAGCTCTCGAGCGTATTCGAAGCGCTTCGGCTCCTCAGCGAGCGGGCGGGCGATGCGCAGCTTGAGCGCCCCCTCTAGCCGGAACTCGCGCGCATCGCGCTGGATCAAGCGCACGATGGTCGCAGGATCGATGCCATTACGCTGCTCGAAGAGCACGTAGCCCGCCTCACGACCGAGATCGAGGCGCCGCACGCCGAGCTCGCGGGCGCGAAGCTTCAAGCGCGCGATCGCAATGAGGCTGTGCGCGGGCGCAGGCAGCTCCCCGAAGCGGTCGACGAGCTCGGCGGTGAGCTCATCGAGTGCGGCGCCGTTCGGAGCGGCGGCGATGCGCTTGTACAGGACGAGCCTCACGTGCACGTCGCTCACGTAGGTCTCCGGCAGCAGCGCGGGCACGTGCAGCTCCACCTCCGTGGCGGCGGCAAGCGGCTGATCGAGGGCCGGTTCGCGGCCCTCCTTGAGCGACTTGACTGCCTGCTCGAGCAGGTCGAGATACAGCGCGAGGCCGATCTCGGTCATCTGACCGCTCTGCGCCTCGCCGAGCAGTTCGCCCGCGCCGCGAATCTCCAGGTCATGCGTCGCGAGCACGAAGCCGGCGCCGAGCTCCTCGAGCGACTCGATCGCCTCGAGGCGCTTGACCGCATCGGCACCGAGCTCGCGCCGCGGCGGCACGATCAGGTAGGCATAGGCGCGATGATGCGAGCGGCCGACGCGCCCGCGCAGCTGATGCATCTGCGCGAGACCCATGCGGTCGGCGCGGTGAATCATGATCGTGTTCGCCGTCGGCACGTCGATCCCGCTCTCGATGATCGTCGTACAAAGGAGCAGATTGAAGCGCCGGTGATAGAAATCGACCATCAGCTGCTCGAGCTCGCGCTCGCGCATTTTCCCGTGCCCGATGCGCAGGTCCGCCTCGGGAACGAGCTCGCGGAGCTGCTCGGCGATCTGCGCGATCGTGCGGATCTCGTTGTGGACGAAATAGATCTGCCCGCCGCGGCGCAGCTCCCGCAGCGCTGCCTCGCGCAAGGTGGCCCCATGCCACTGCGTCACGAAGGTCTTGATCGCGAGGCGCTCCTCGGGCGGCGTCGCGATGAGCGAGAGGTCGCGCAGCGAGCCGAGCGCCATGTTGAGCGTGCGTGGAATCGGCGTCGCGGTGAGGGTGAGCACGTGCACCTCGGCACGCAGCGCCTTCAGGCGCTCCTTGTCGCGCACGCCGAAGCGGTGCTCCTCATCGATGATGATGAGCCCCAGGTCCTTGAAGCGCACGTTCGCGTGCAGCAAGCGATGCGTGGCGATGACGATGTCGATCGTCCCGCGCTCGAGCCCCTCGATCACGGCCTCGCTCTCGCTGCCGGTGCGGAAGCGCGAGAGACTCTCGATGCGCACCGGCCAGTCGGCGAAGCGATCGCGGAAATTGGCAAGATGCTGCTGCGCAAGCAGGGTGGTCGGGACGAGCACGGCGGTTTGCTTGCCGGCTTGTACCGCGGCGAAGGCCGCGCGCATCGCGACCTCCGTCTTGCCGAAACCCACATCGCCGCAGACGATGCGATCCATCGGCTCGGGTTTCTCGAGGTCATCGAGCACGCGGCGGATCGCCTCGGCCTGATCGGCGGTCTCCTCGAACGGGAACGCCTCGGCGAAGGACTGGTATTCGGCTGCGTTGAAGGACAAAGCGAGGCCCTGGCGCGCCTTGCGGCGCGCGTACAGATCGAGCAGCTCCGCGGCCACGTCGCGAATCTGATCGGCCGCGCGCTTGCGCGCCTTGGCCCACTGATCCGTGCCGAGCTTGTGCAGGGGCGCACTCTCGGGAGCCGCTCCGGTGTAGCGGCTCACGAGATGCAGCGCGTGGACCGGGACATACACGCGATCGCCGTCCTGGTACTCGAGAACCAGGAACTCGCCCTGTTGCCCGGCGACCTGCATCGGCGTCAGGCCCACGTAGCGGCCGACCCCGTATTCCTCGTGCACGACCGGAGCACCTGGCGCGAGGTCCATCAGATCGCGCAGGATCGCGGCCGGGTCAGCCGTCGTGCGGCGCCGCCTGCGCTCCTGGCGGGCGCGTGCGCCGAAGAGCTGCGATTCCGAGAGCAGCGCGACGGGCGGACGGGTGATCTGAAGCCCCTCCACATCGGGCGCGACCGCAAGCGCCAGCGCCTGTCCGCCTGCCGCGAAAGCGCTCCAGTCGGCCACCACCTCGAGCTCGGGAAAGCGCGCCGCGAGCATCTCGTGCAGCACTTCGCGCCGGCCCGGAGAATCCGCTCCGATCAGCACGCGTCCGCCGATCTCGGCGATGAAAGCCTCGAGCGGGGCGAGGGGATGCTCGGCGCGCGGATCGATTTTGAGCTCGCGCAGCGCGGTCGTCGGGAATTCTGAGACGGCCTCGCCGGGCGGCGGCGCCGTTGCACTGGCCCCCGAGTCTGCCTCGAGCGCGATGCTCGAGAACCGAGCAGCTTGCTCGGCGAGCTCGCGGGGGTCGAGGAAGAGCTCGCGCGGGGCGACGACCGGCCGCTCGATGTCGTGCCGGCGGTCCTCGTAGCGAGCCTCGATGTCGCGCCACGCGCGGTCCAGCTCGTGGCCCGCCTGCGCCTCGTACACGATCACGGCGTTTCGCGGGAGGTAATCGAACAGCGTGGCAGTCTCATCGAAGAACAGCGGCAGGTAGAACTCGATGCCCGCCGGGGCGATGCCTTCGCTCACGCCCCGGTAGACGGCCGATTGCATCGGATCGCCTTCGAATCGCGTGCGATACCGGCGGCGGAAGCCGCGCACGGCGTCGGGGTCGAGGGGAACCTCGCGCGCGGGCAGGAGCCGCACGCGCTCGATCGAGCCCAGGGAGCGCTGCGTTTCCGGATCGAAGCGGCGCAGCGCCTCGATCTCCTCGCCGAAGAGGTCGATGCGCAGCGGCTCCGAGGAGCCCATCGGAAACACGTCGACGATCGAGCCGCGCACCGCGAACTCGCCCGGCCCTCCGACCTGGCCCACGCTCGCATAGCCGGCATCGACGAGCCGCGCCCGGAAGGGCTCGAGCCCGAGGGTGTCGCCGATGGCGAGCTCGAACGTGCGGCTCTGAACGTATTCGCGCGGGGGCAGCCGCTGCAGAAGGGTATCGGGGGCGACGATCAGGCAGCCGCGGCTGGCGAGCGGCAGGTGAAAAAGCGTCCGCAGCCGCTGCGAGACGATGTCGGGGTGCGGCGAGAACACATCGTAGGGAAGCACTTCCCAGTCGGGCAGCATCAGCACGGAGTGGGCGCCGCTGCCGAAGAAGCGGATCTCCGCCGCGAGCCGCTCGACGTCGCGTGCGCCCCGCGTGACGATCAGGTGCAGCCGCTGATCGCGCGACAGAGACTCTGCGAGCGCGAGCGCGGCGGCGCTTCCGTGAAGCCCCCGCCAGCGCACTCGGGGCTCGGAGGCGCTCGGGGCGCGGGGCGAGAGCAGGGCGGTGATCATCGAGGACGGGAACGCACCAGACGGCCGCAAGATAAGCCGAAGGGGCGCAAGCTTACCGGCCGCGGCACGCGGCGGTAAGTTCTCGTGCAGGTGCGGGACTAGCTGTGAGCGGGCTGCTCGCCGATGACGACCGTGTGAATGACGCGATCGCCCTCGAAGAACACGGAGAATTGCGGGTAATCCCAGCGCGTGATCGGCGGCTTGCCGACGGTCGGATGGCGCTTGGTCGGCTCTCCGAACTTCTTCTCGACCTGCTCCATTCGCATGCCGCCTGTGGGGCGCGCGACGTTCGAGTCGCGCACCATCACTTTGTCGTTGACGACGATGGTTTCCGCGCGGGCCGCGGTCGAGTGGAGCATCGCGCAGGCGGTGAGTCCCGCGCACAGGCAAACGGGTAAGGTGCGGCGGATCTTTCGACCTGCACCGAAGCTCCTGCGATGTTCTGGCGAGCGCATGCGACCTCCCCGCAAGCGGCTACCTATTGAACTATAGCACCGGCAGATTCCGTCAAGCCCGAGCCCGGCCTGCCGCCGCGCGATCTGTGACGCGGGTCGCGGCCGGCATGGGGCGGCGCGCGGCTGAGACGCGCATCACAGAATCCCCGCCTGCGCGCTCGCTGTGGTTAAATGAGCGCGGTGTTCCACCCTCTGTCGCTGTACGTGGGGCTGCGCTACGTCCGCGCGCGCACCCACAAATTCTTCGTCTCGTTCATCACCTGGGTGTCGCTGATCGGCATCTGCGTGGGCGTGGCGGCGCTCATCGTGATCCTGTCGGTGATGAACGGCTTCGAGGGCGAGCTGCGCGACCGGCTGCTCTCGCTGAGCTCGGACGCGCGCGTGATCGCCGATCAGAGCCCGGCGGCGTCCTCCGCGGAGGTGTCCTCCTCGGTCAGATGGAACGAAGCGATGCGGGCCGTTCGATCGGTGCCGGGCGTGGTCGGCGTCGCCCCGTATCTCGAGGCGGAAGTGCTCGCGGTGCGCACGCCGGAAATGCAGCCGGTGCTGCTGCGCGGCATCGATCCGCACCTGGAGTCGAGCGTCACCGACGTGTCGAAGTTCATCAAATCCGGGCGCCTTGCGGACCTCACCCCCGGAAGCGATGCCGCGATGGTGGGCGATGTGGTCGCCGCTCAGCTGGGCCTCATGCCGGGTGATCGGATCACGCTGCTGATCCCGACGATCCTGCCGGACGGAACGCCTGCGCCGAAGCTGCGCGAGCTGCGCGTCGCGGGCATCTTCGAGGTCGGGCTCGAGGAGAACCAGGCGACCCTCATTCTGGCGAATCGCGCCGATGTGCGCGCGCTCGGCGTCGCACCGAGCGGGGAGGGGTTGCACGTGCGCTTCGCGGATCCGCTCGCGGCCCCGCGAGTGGCCGCGCTCATCCGCCCGCGGCTGCCCGCGGGTCTCACGATCGTCGACTGGACGCAGGACAACGCCGGCTACTTTCGCGCGATCCGGATCGAGAAGACCATGATGTCGCTCATTCTGCTGCTCATCGTTGCGGTCGCCGCCTTCAACCTCATCGCGATGCTCGTGATGGTGGTGAGCGACAAGCGCACGGACATCGCGATCTTGAGAACGTTCGGCGCCTCGCCGCGGCGGGTGCTGGGCGTCTTCCTCACTCAGGGGCTCGTCATCGGCTGGGCCGGCGTGGCGCTCGGCGTCGTGCTCGGCGTGACGCTCGCACTGAACGTGGAGACGATCGTTCCGGCGCTCGAGCATACCTTCGGCTTCCACATCATGGACCCGACGGTGTACTACGACACCTCGATCCCCTCCGAGGTCGTGGGGTGGAACGTCGTATTGATCGCGCTCGCCGCGCTCGCGCTGACGAGCCTCGCGACGATCTATCCGGCGCTGCGCGCCGCCGCCACCCCTCCGGCGGACGCTTTGCGCTACGAGTAGAGCCGGGATGCGCGGGCCCTACGAATGGCAGGTTGCAACGCGCTATCTGCGCTCGACGCACCGGCGCGGCTTCGTTTCGTTCGTCTCGCTCACCTCGATCGTCGGGCTGATGCTCGGGATTGCCGTGCTGATCATCGTGCTCTCCGTGATGAACGGCTTCGAGCGGGAGCTGCGCACGCGCATGCTGTCGGTCACTTCCCATGCGACGCTCGAAGGGCTCGACGGGGACCTGACCAGCTGGCGCGCGGCGCGATCGGCCGCGCTCGCCGAGCCGGGCGTGATCGCCGCATCCCCCTACGTCGAGGAGCAGGCGATTCTCGTGCATGGCGATCACGTGATCGGCACGCGCGTGCGCGGTGTGCTTCCGCAGGAGGAGCGTAAGACGACGGGCATCGCGGATCGGCTGACGGCCGGGCGGATCGAGAGTCTCAGCGCCGGCTCCTGGCATATCGTGCTCGGCTCGGCTCTCGCCCGCGACCTCGACGTGAAAGTCGGCGGCACGGTCGTGCTCATCGTGCCGGAGGGCACCGCGACGCCGGTCGGCATCATGCCGCGCATGCGGCGCTTTCGCGTGAGCGGGCTGTTCCATTCCGGCATGTACGAATACGACAGCGCGCTCGCGCTCGTCGCGATGGCCGATGCGGACCGCGTGTATCATCTGTGCGCGCAGCCGGGCACCGGCCCGGACTGCGCCACGGGCGTCCGGCTCACGCTCGCAGACCCGTTGCGCGCTCCGCAAACGGTGCGCGCGCTTGCGTACCGGCTCGGCGGCGGCTTCTATATCAGCGACTGGACGAAAAAGAACGTGAACCTTTTCCGCTCCATCGAGATCACGAAATCCATGATGTTCGTGATCCTGCTCATGATCGTCGCGGTCGCCGCGTTCAATATCATCGCGACACTGGTCATGATCGTGAAGGAGAAGCAGGGCGACATCGCCATCCTGCGCACGCTCGGGGCGGGTCCGCGCAACGTGCTCGCGGTGTTCGCGCTGCAGGGCGTGATGATCGGGCTTGCCGGGACGGCGCTCGGCGCGGGGCTCGGGGTCGTCTTCTCCCACTACGTGGAATCGGCGGTCCACGTGCTCGAGCATCTGCTCGGCACACATTTCCTCGATCCGCGCGTCTACAGCATGAGCGACCTGCCGGCGTTCGTCGAATGGACGGACGTCGCCAAGGTGTGCGGCGTGGCGTTCGCCCTGTGCACTCTCGCGACGCTCTATCCGGCCTGGCGCGCCTCGCGCACGGCGCCCGCCGAGGCTCTGCATCATGACATTTGAGACGCGCATGCGCGGCGTGCCGGCGCGCCTCGCGCGCGAGCCCGGGGCCGCGCGCGATGGCGAGGCGG
>JBOHZR010000098.1:0-2536 GCA_050738595.1 Steroidobacteraceae bacterium
CCGCAACCAAGAGATACGGAACACGCTGCAGCGTGTGCTCGCGGATCTTAAAGCCCACTTTCTCGTTCCGCAAGTCGGACACGACCCGAACACCCTGATTTTTCAGGGATTCCGTGACAGAGCGGACATACTCGTCCTGGCGGTCGGTGATGCTCATGACCACCGCCTGCACGGGCGCCAGCCAGGCGGGCAGCCGGCCGGCATGATGTTCGAGCAAAATGGCGAAGAAGCGCTCGAGGGAGCCGAAGATGGCCCGGTGGAGCATGACCGGGGTGCGCTTCTGGCTGTGCTCGTCGATGTAATGGGCGCCGAGCCGGCCGGGCATGTTGAGGTCGACCTGCAGCGTGCCGCACTGCCAATCGCGGCCAATGGCATCGCGCAGCACGAACTCCAGCTTCGGCCCGTAGAAGGCGCCCTCGCCCGGATTGAGCGTGTACTCGATACCGGCCGTGCGGGTCGCCGCCTTCAGCGCCTCCTCCGCGCGATCCCAGATCGCATCGTCGCCGACACGCTTGGGGGGCCGATCCGCGAATTTGATCTTTACGTCCTCGAAGCCGAAATCCCGGTAGATGTCGAGCAGCAGCCGCGTGATCGCAACCGCCTCCGCGGTGATCTGACCTTCCGTGATGAAGACGTGCGCGTCGTCCTGCGTGAACGCCCGCACCCGCATCAGGCCGTGCAGCGCCCCCGAAGGCTCATACCGATGGACCTTGCCAAATTCTGCAAGCCGAACAGGGAGTTCGCGATAACTCCTCAGTCCGTGCTTGAAGATCTGGATGTGCCCCGGGCAGTTCATCGGCTTGATCGCGTAGACCCGCTCGTCCGGGGTCTCGGTGAGAAACATGTTCTCCCCGAATTTCTCCAGGTGCCCCGACTGGCGCCAGAGGTTCACGTCGAGCAGCTCGGGCGCGTTGACCTCCTCGTAGCCGGCCTGCCGTTGCCGCTCACGCATGTGCGCGATGAGCGTCTGGAAAACAGTCCAGCCCTTGGGATGCCAGAACACCGCGCCCGGGGCTTCCTCCTGCATATGAAAAAGGTCGAGCTCGCGTCCGATGCGGCGATGGTCGCGCCGCTCGGCTTCCTCGAGCCGGTGCAGGTAGGCGTCGAGCTGCTTTTTGTCGGGCCAGGCGGTGCCGTAGATTCGCTGCAGCATCGCGTTGCGAGAATCGCCGCGCCAGTACGCTCCAGCGACCTTGGTGAGCTTGAAGGCACCAAGCTTTCCAGTGCTTGGAACGTGCGGCCCTCGGCAGAGATCCACCCAGTCGCCCTGGCCGTACAGGCTGATGTCCTCGCCGGCCGGAATGGAGGCGATGATCTGCGCCTTGTAGTGCTCCCCCAGCCCCTCGAAGTAGCGCACGGCCTCCTCTCGCGGCATGACGCGGCGAGTGACGCGCTGATCGGCGCGCGCGAGCTCGCGCATCTTTGCCTCGATGGCCTCGAGGTCTTCGGGCGTGAAGGGGCGCTCGAAGGCGAAGTCGTAGTAGAACCCCTCCTCGATCACCGGGCCGATCGTCACCTGCGCGCTCGGAAAGAGCGCCTTGACCGCCTGCGCGAGCAGGTGCGCGGTCGAGTGCCGGATGATGTCGAGCCCTTCGGGGTCCTTGTCAGTGACAATCGCGACGTTCGCGTCGTGATGAATGATGTAGGAGGTGTCGACGACTTTGCCGTCGATGCGGCCGGCGAGCGCGGCCTTGCGCAAACCTGGGCCAATGCTCGCGGCAAGCTCCTCCACGGTCACGGGATGATCGAATTGGCGCTGGCTGCCGTCGGGCAAGGTCACTGAAGGCATGGGGAAGTCCGGATGGTAGGCGCGAGTGGGATCGAACCACCGACCACTACCATGTCAAGGTAGTGCTCTACCACTGAGCTACGCGCCTGTCCGAGGTCCGATAGATGGGCTCAAGAGGGGGTCTGGCCACCCGGGAGCGGCAAGATACCGAACGGCCCCGGGGGGAAGCAAGCGGCCTCGTCATTCGCGCGCGGGTGCAAGCAACCCGCCTCACGCGCGCATGCGCGGCACCGCCGTCGGGGTACGCGACGGATGCACCCGCGGAGGCGGCGGGGGCAGCTCTTCCGCCCCCTCTGTCACGAACCGGCCGATGTCGGCGAGCGCTCCGGAGAGCGATGTCTCGAGGTGTGTCGCCCCGGCGCTCGCGAGGCGCTGCCAGGAGCGCTGCGGCTCGCCCAGGGCCTGCGCCTGCCACAGTCCGACGATGATCGGTGCCTCGGGGAAGCGTACCCGCACTCGGCGGCAGAGGTGCCGCGCATGCGCGCCGGCATCGCCCGGCAGGGCCGAGACCACGACCACCGCGGGCGGTGCCTCGAGGGGGATGTCCGGCATCCCCGGCCGGCTCCCCATTCGCACCCCATAGCCCCGCTCCGCGAACACGAGTCCGGTGAGCCGGGCCGCAATCTCATCCGCTCGGTCCGAGGCCGGAAGGCACAGGATGACCGCGGCGACGCCGCTCCCCGCGGGGTCGCCGCTCCGCGCAGCGCCGGTCCCACCGCCGGCTGCTGCGGCTGCTGCGGCTGCTGC
>JBOHZR010000099.1:0-8646 GCA_050738595.1 Steroidobacteraceae bacterium
CCGGGGACAACATCAAGATGACGGTGGAGCTGATCAGCCCGATTGCGATGGAGGAGGGGCTGCGCTTTGCGATCCGGGAGGGCGGCAAGACCGTCGGCTCGGGCGTCGTGTCGAAGGTGCTGAAGTAAGGGGTCGCCATCATGGCAAATCAAAATATCCGTATCCGCCTGAAGGCGTTCGATCACCGCCTCATCGACAACTCGGCGCGGGAGATCGTCGAGACCGCGAAGCGCACCGGGGCCACCGTGCGGGGTCCGGTGCCCCTCCCGACGAAGATGGAGCGGTTTACGCTCCTCGTCTCCCCCCACGCCGACAAGGACGCGCGCGACCAGTTCGAGCTGCGCACGCACAAGCGCCTGATGGACATCTTGAACCCGACCGACAAGACGGTGGATGCCCTCATGAAGCTCGAGCTGCCCGCGGGCGTCGACGTCCAGATCAAGCTGAACTAGTTCTCGGGTGCATCCTGCACCCGCGCCGGGCTTGTACGCAGTAGGTCCGCCCCTTATACTGCGCGGCCTTTCGCCGGCGGGCCCTTTAGGGTGTGCCGGCCTGGTAAACCGGGCGAGGTTGGGACCGAGCGTCCCAAGACCACTCGAGCTTCCGGCGGTCCTTCCGGCCGCGGGTCCTCCCGTCGTCTTGCAAGCCTGCCCCTGAATCGGGATCAACCATGTCCTTAGGTCTGGTCGGCCGCAAGTGCGGCATGACGCGAGTGTTCACGGAGGCCGGCGAGACGGTGCCTTGCACGGTCGTCGAGGTGCTCCCGAACCGCGTCACTCAGCTCAAATCGATCGAGCCCGACGGCTATCGCGCGGTGCAGGTGACCTGGGGCGCACGCCGCCCGCAGCTGCTCACCAAGGCGCTCGCCGGCCATTTCGCCAAGGCGAGCGTCGCCCCCGGGCGCGGCCTGGTGGAGTTTCGCCTCCAGGAGGGGGCCAACACGGATATGAAGCCCGGCGCAGAGCTGAAAGCGGACCTCTTCAAGCCCGGCGATCTGGTCGACGTGACGGGCACGACACTCGGCAAGGGCTTCGCGGGGACGATGAAGCGTCACAACTTCGCCGGCGGCATGGCCTCGCACGGGAATTCGGTGTCCCATCGCGCTCCGGGCTCGATCGGCCAGCGTCAGACACCGGGACGCGTGTTCAAGGGCAAGCGCATGTCGGGTCACCTCGGCGTCGTGCGCCGCACCACCGAGAGCCTGCGGGTCGTCGAGGTAGACCTCGAACGGAACCTTCTGCTCATCCGGGGCGCGGTGCCGGGCGCGGAGGGCGGTCAGATCGTCATTCGCCCCTCGCTCAAGGCGGCACGGCGCGGCGCGCGCAAGTCGATCACCCCGACGAAGGCCGCACCGGCCGCGGCGGCGAAGCCCGGTGCTGCGAAGCCGGCGCCTGCGAAGCCGGCGGCTGCGAAGAAGTAGAGCGACAGCCATGAATCTGAAGATGGTCAATGGAGGCGATGGCCTCGAGGTCTCGGATGAGGCGTTCGGGCTCGAGCCTAACGAGTCGCTCGTCCACCAGGTCGTCACGGCCTACCGGGCGGCCTCGCGCTCGGGCAGCAAGGCCCAGAAGTCGCGCGCGGAGGTGAGCGGCGGCGGCAGGAAGCCCTGGGCGCAGAAGGGCACGGGCCAGGCCCGGGCCGGCTCGAACCGCAGTCCGATCTGGGTGGGCGGCGGCAGAACGTTCGCGGCGCGGCCGCGCAGCTTCGCACAAAAGGTGAACCGCAAGATGTACCGCGGGGCGATGCGCTCCGTCCTCTCCGAGCTCGCCCGCACGGACCGGCTGGTCGTCGCACCGGAGATCACGCTCGACGCCCCGAAGACGAAGCTCCTCCTCGAGAGGCTGAAGTCCTGGTCGCTCGGGGACGTTCTCATCATCGTCGAGGCCGCCGACGAGAAGCTCGCGCTCGCCGCGCGCAACCTCCCGCGGGTGGAGGTGCTCGAGGCCGGCGCTTTGAATCCGCTCTCCCTGCTCTCGCACGAGAAGGTGCTCATGACCGTGGCGGCGGTAAAGCGCATCGAGGAGCGCCTGCAGTGAACCGCGAGAAGCTGATGACCGTGCTCATCGCTCCGCACGTGACGGAGAAGACCTCTCTCGTCATGCAGAACCACAATCAGTACGTGTTTCGCGTGCGCCGCGAGGCGACCAAGATCGACATCAAACAGGCGGTCGAGCTGATGTTCGAGGTGAAGGTCGAGGGCGTTCAGGTCGTGAACGAGCCGGGCAAGACGCGCCGGTTCGGCCGCCACACTGGCCGCACGCAGGATTGGAAGAAGGCGTACGTCCGCCTCGCCGCCGGGCAGACGATCGACTACGAGGCGAGAGCACGCGCTTAAGCGGCAGCGCGGGCGCAAGCGACGTCATTCAGGCTCATCGACATGGCACTCATCAAATTCAAGCCGAATACCCCGGGCACGCGCGGCGTCGTCAAGGTCGACCGCTCGCACCTGCACAAGGGCAAGCCATTCGCGCCGCTCACCGAGGCGCAGCACAAGACGGGCGGTCGCAATCATTTCGGGCGCATCACGACGCGCCACATCGGCGGGGGCTCGCGGCGCAAGTACCGCCTGCTCGACTTCCGGCGCGACAAGGACGGGATCGCGGGCATCGTTGAGCGCGTGGAGTACGACCCGAACCGTACGGCGCACATCGCGCTGGTGCGCTACGCGGACGGCGAGCGCCGCTACATCCTCGCGACGAAGGGCATGGTGGGGGGCGAGGAGGTCCGCTCGGGGGCTGATGCGCCGATCAAATCCGGCAATGCGATGCAGCTGCGCCACATGCCCGTCGGCTCGCTCGTGCACAACATCGAGCTGAAACCCGGCAAAGGTGGTCAGCTCGCGCGCAGCGCCGGCAGCTCCGTGCAGTACACGGCGCGCGAGGGCGTCTACGCTTACCTCAGAATGAAGTCGACCGAGATCCGGCGCGTGCACATCGACTGCCGGGCGACGATCGGCGAGGTGAGCAACGACGAGCACAACCTGCGCAGCTACGGCAAGGCGGGCGCGATCCGCTGGCGCGGCGTGCGGCCGACGGTGCGCGGGCTCGCGATGAATCCGGTCGATCACCCACACGGAGGCGGCGAGGGCAAGTCCGGCCAGGGCAACCCGCATCCGGTCTCCCCGTGGGGCTGGAACACCAAGGGTCTGAAGACGCGCCACAACAAGCGCACGGATCACATGATCGTCCAGCGTCGCCGCAACAAGGTGCGCTAGAGGAAGCCAGGAAACTCAGAGGTCGGACATGCCGCGCTCGCTCAAGAAAGGTCCTTTCGTCGACCTGCATCTCGCCAAGAAGGTGCAGACGGCCTCCGCTCGCAACGACCGCAAGCCCATCAAGACCTGGTCGCGCCGCTCGATGGTCGTGCCGGACATGGTGGGACTCACGATCGCCGTGCACAACGGCCGGCAGCACATCCCGGTTCTGGTGACCGAGAACATGGTCGGTCACAAGCTCGGCGAATTCGCCCCGACGCGCACCTTCAAGGCGCACTCGGGCGACAGGAAGGTCGAGGCGGCGACTTAAGAGGCCCGAACGATGGAAGTCACCGCAGTTCTGCGCTACGCGCGCATCTCACCGCAGAAGTGCCGCCTCGTCGCGGACAGTGTCCGCGGCAAGCCGGTCAACCACGCCCTCAACACGCTCAAGTACATGCCGAAGAAGGGCGCGAAGCTGCTGTACAAGACGCTCTGGTCCGCGATCGCGAATGCTCAGGAGAATCAGGGGCTCGACGTGGACGATCTGAAGGTCGCGCGCATCCAGGTGGATGCCGCGCCGGTTTTGAAGCGCTTCGCGGCGCGCGCGAAGGGCCGCGGCACACGCATCGTCAAGCGCAACAGCCACATCACGGTGGCCGTGAGCGACGGCAGGAAGGACTGAAGCATGGGACAGAAGGTCAATCCGCTCGGCATCCGGCTCGGCATCACGCGCGAGTGGACGTCCAAGTGGTACGCGGGCAAGAAGCAGTTCCCGCTGCACGTCCACACCGACTTCCGCGTACGCGAGTTTCTGCACCGCCGGCTCGCGGATGCCTCGGTGAGCCGCATCCAGATCGAGCGCGCGGCGAAGAAGGTGAACATCACCATCCAGACCGCGCGGCCCGGGATCGTGATCGGCAAGAAGGGCGAGGACATCGAGAAGCTGCGCCTCGAGACCGCGAATCTGCTCGGCATGCCGATCCTGGATGTGCGCCTCAATATCTCGGAGATCAGAAAGCCCGAGCTCGATGCGCAGCTCGTCGCCGACAGCGTCGCGCAGCAGATCGAGAAGCGCGTGATGTTTCGCCGCGCGTTGAAGCGGGCCGTGATGAGCACCATGCGCAGCGGCGCGCTCGGGGTGAAGGTGCGCGTGTCCGGCCGCCTCAACGGCGCGGAGATCGCGCGCACGGAGTGGTACCGCGAGGGAAGAATTCCGCTGCACACCTTCCGGGCGGACATCGACTACGGGCTCTCCGAGGCGAAGACCACCTATGGGGTCATCGGGGTGAAGGTGTGGATCTTCAAAGGGGAAATCTTCGAGAAGCCGGAGCTCGAGCAGCCGGCCGAGGCTGGCGCGGGCGCCGAGAGCGCGCCGGTTCCCGCTGCGGCGGTTCCGGCTGCGGCGGTCCCGGCTGCGGGCGCGGCGGCCTCGCCCGAGCAGCCCCCGGCGCCCTGAAGCGCGCTCCTCGAGAGACGTTGAAATGCTGCAACCCAAGCGCACCAAGTACCGCAAGCAGTTCAAGGGCCGCAACGGCGGCCTCGCCCTGCGCGGCAGCTCCGTGGCATTCGGGGAATTCGGCCTCAAGGCGACGAGCCGCGCGCGGATGACGGCCCGCGAGATCGAGGCGGCGCGGCGCGCGATGGCGCGCCACGTGAAGCGCGGCGGCCAGATCTGGATCCGCGTCTTTCCCGACGTGCCGATCACCAAGAAGCCGCTCGAGGTCCGCATGGGCAGCGGCAAGGGCAACGTCGAGTACTGGGTCGCGCGCGTGCAGCCGGGCAAGGTCCTCTTCGAGATGGAAGGGGTCGATGAGAGCACGGCTCGCGAGGCGTTCCGGCTCGCGGGCTCGAAGCTCTCGGTATCGACCGCCTTCGTGAAACGGCAGGTGCGGTGATGGACGCGAAGGAGCTGCGCGGCAAATCGCGCGAGGAGCTCGGCGATGAGCTCCTGCGTATGAGGAAGGAGCAGTTCGCGCTGCGCATGCAGCGGGCGACCGGGCTCGCCGTGAAGCCCGACCAGTTCGGCAAGGTGCGCCGGAACATTGCGCGCGTGAAGACCGTGCTGCGCGAGCAGGAGAACAAATGACCGAGAGCAAACGCACCCTGACGGGCCGGGTGGTCAGCAACAAGATGCAGAAGACCATCGCGGTGGAGATCGAGCGCCTCGTGAAGCATCCGGAGTACGGCAAGTACATCCGCCGCACGACGAAGCTGCTGGCGCACGACGAGTTGAGCGAGTCGCGCGAGGGCGACCTCGTCTCGATCGCCCCTTGCCGGCCGCTGTCGCGCCGCAAGTCGTGGCGACTCGTCGCGGTCCTCGAGCGCGCCTGAGACGCCGCGGCTTCACCCGGAGCGAGACGACGCCATGATCCAGCTGCGCACGATGCTCAATGCCGCCGACAACAGCGGAGCCCGCACGCTCATGTGCATCAAGGTGCTCGGCGGCACGCGCCGCCGGTACGCGACGATCGGGGACGTGATCAAGGTGAGCGTGAAGGACGCCATCCCGCGCGGGAAAGTGAAAAAAGGCGAGGTCTACGACGCGGTCGTCGTGCGCACGCGGCGCGGCGTGCGCCGCCCGGACGGCTCGCTCATCCGCTTCGACGGCAACGCCGCGGTGCTGCTCACGAACAAGCTCGAGCCGATCGGCACGCGCATCTTCGGGCCCGTCACGCGCGAGTTGAGGACGCAGGCGTTCATGAAGATCATTTCCCTCGCACCGGAGGTGCTGTGAGAAAGATCAAGAAAGGCGACATGGTCATCGTGCTGTCCGGGCGCGACAAGGGTGCGCGCGGCACGGTCATCGAGGTGCTCGAGGGCGCGCGCGTGCTCGTCGAGAACATCAATCGCGTGAAGAGGCACCAGCGCGGCAACCCGCAGTCGGGCAAGCCGGGCGGGATCATCGAGAAGGAGATGCCGCTGCCCGCCTCGAAGGTCGCGATTTTCAATCCGACCACCAAGAAGGCGGACCGCGTCGGCTTCAAGCGGCTCAGCGATGGGCGCAAGGTGCGGTGCTTCCGCTCGAACGGAGAGATGCTCGAGGCCTGAGGTCCCGGGGATGCAAGCCATGGCGAGATTACGAGATCAGTATCGCGAGAAGATCGTGCCGCAGCTCATCCGCGAGCTCGGCCTCGCCAATCCCATGCAGGTGCCGCGGATCGAGAAGATCACGGTGAACATGGGCGTCGGAGAGGCCGTGGCCGACCGCAAGGTCATGGACGCCGCGGTCGCGGATCTCACCACGATCACCGGCCAGAAGCCGCTCATCTGCAAGGCGCGCAAGTCGATCGCCTCGTTCAAGCTGCGCCAGGGGCTTGCGATCGGCTGCAAGGTGACGCTGCGCGGCGCGGGCATGTACGAGTTCCTGGATCGGCTCATCACGGTTGCGATGCCGCGCATCCGCGACTTCCGCGGCGTCTCGCCGCGCTCGTTCGATGTGAGCGGCAATTACAGCCTCGGGGTGAAGGAGCAGATCATCTTCCCCGAGATCCAGTACGACCAGATCGATCAGCTGCGCGGCATGGACATCACGATCACCACCACGGCGCGCGACGACCGGCAGGGCCGGGCGCTGCTCCAGGCTTTCAACTTCCCGTTCCGGAAGTAGGGGTAAGGGCTCTATGGCGAAGACGAACATGGTCGAGCGCGAGAAGCGGCGCGCGCGCATCGTGAAGCGATACGCGACGAAGCGCGCGCAGCTCAAGGAGCTGATTCGCGATCCCCGCACCTCTCCCGAGGAGCGCATGGCCGCGCAGGCGCGGCTGCAGTCGATGCCGCGGGATGCGAGCCCCTCGCGCCTGCGCAATCGCTGCAACATCACCGGGCGCTCGCGGGGCGTGTACCGCAAGTTCGGCCTCTCGCGGCAGAAGATCCGCGAGGTCGCGATGCGCGGGGAGATTCCGGGCCTCGCGAAGGCGAGTTGGTGAGGGCTTACCCGCATGAGCATGACCGATCCCATTGCCGACCTCCTCACCCGCATCCGCAACGCTCAGACCGCGCGCAAGGCCGAGGTGACCCTCGGCGCCTCCAAGCTCAAGGCGGCGATCGTGCAGGTGCTGAAGGAGGAGGGCTACGTCGCCGACTTCCGCGTCGATGGGGAGGGTGCCAAGCGCACGCTCACCATCGGGCTCAAGTACTACGAGGGCCGCCCGGTGATCGACCGCATCGAGCGTGTGAGCCGGCCGGGCCTGCGCATCTATCGTGCCAAGGACGCGCTGCCGAAGGTGCTGGGAGGCATGGGTACCGTCATCGTCTCGACGCCGAAGGGCGTCATGACCGATCGCCAGGCCCGCTCGATCGGCCAGGGCGGCGAAGTGCTGTGCGTCGTCGCGTGATCAGGCCATGAGCAGAGTTGCCAAAGCAGCGATCGATCTGCCGCAGGGCGTGACCGCGACGGTCGCCGCGGACAAGGTCACCGTGAAGGGCGCCAAGGGCTCGCTGACCCTCGACTTGAAGCCCGGCATCGGCATCGAGCAGCGGGAGAAGAAGCTCGCCGTGACGTTCGCGCCGAGCGAAGGCGCCGCGATGCAGGCGGGCTCGACGCGCGCACACCTCGCCAACATGGTGCTCGGCGTCACCAAGGGCTACGAGCGCAAGCTCGAGCTCGTCGGGGTGGGCTTTCGCGCGCAGGTGCAGGGCAAGTCGCTCAACCTCACGCTCGGGTTCTCCCATCCGGTGAACTTCCCGATTCCGGAGGGGATCACGATCGAGGCCCCGAGCCAGACCGAGATCATCGTGAAGGGCATCGACCGGCAGAAGGTCGGCCAGGTGGCTGCGGAGATCCGCGGCGTGCGCCCCCCGGAGCCCTACAAGGGCAAGGGCGTGCGGTACGCGAACGAGCAGATCAGCTTGAAAGAGGGCAAGAAGAAATGACTGCGTCGATCGGCAAGAAGAGCCGCCGCCTGCGCCGCGCCGCGCAGTCGCGCGCCCGCATTCGTGAGCGCGGGATCGCGCGCCTCACCGTGCACCGTACGCCGCAGCACATCTATGCACAGCTCACCGATCCGGCGGGGGCGAAGGTGCTCGCCTCCGCTTCGACGTTGCAGGCCGCCGTCCGGGAGGGGCTGGCTCGCACGGGCAACGTGGAGGCGGCCAAAGCCGTCGGCCGCGCGATCGCGGAGCGGGCGAAGGCTGCCGGGGTCACCGAGGTCGCCTTCGACCGCTCGGGCTTTCAGTTCCACGGCCGGGTGAAGGCGCTGGCGGACGCCGCCCGCGAAGCCGGGCTCCAATTCTGAGGAACGCGAGAATGGCAAGAGCGGAAAAAGGACAGCCGGCGGACGAGCTTCTCGAGAAGCTCGTGGCGGTGAATCGCACGGCGAAGGTCGTCAAGGGCGGCCGGCAGTTCGGCTTCACGGCGCTGACCGTGGTCGGGGACACCGCCGGCCGCGTCGGCTATGGCTTCGGCAAGGCGCGCGAGGTGCCGGTGGCGATCTCCAAGGCCATGACCCAGG
>JBOHZR010000100.1:0-3172 GCA_050738595.1 Steroidobacteraceae bacterium
CGTGACCGGCGATTCCGGGCAGGGGCCCAAAATCGGTCACCTTCGAGCGGAACGAGCGGTCACGTTCGGCCGGAACGGCCGGTCACGTTCAGACGGAATCAGCGGTCAGGATGGTCCGGAATACGCACCTTGGCTCTGTTGAGCAGGCGCGCGAGCACCGAGGCTCCGAGATTGGCCTTGCCAGTCATGCGATCGCATCGAGGTAGGGTTGCATGACACGAGCCACGCGACAGATCCGGGCAAAGCGCGCAAGGTCGTTGGCGCCGCCGCGATATTGGCGGCTGAAGTCGTGCAGGGCTTCGACCGCGACATCGATGCCGAGCTTGTTCCGGTACTTGAAGCAATCGGCGACCGTCTTGGCGGCCGAGTAGAGGCGCACGTTGACACCTTCGAAGCGGCGCGTCTCGATGCCTTCCGTGAGCGCTGCGCCCGAGAAGCGAGCCACTCGGATGCGCGGGTAGTCGAGGCGAGGCCGGCGTGCCTTCTCTGGGAGCGCGATCCACACCTCGGCCGGATTCTGTGTCGTCAGACCGTGAAGGCGCAGGGCCGTCAGCAGGCAGAGGACTGCGGCAGGAACACGCTTGCCGACCTGCGCGAGCGCGTGCTCCGCCGTCAAGGCATGCCCGCGCGCTACGTACACCCCTCGCGACTGTCGCTCGACGAGTCCTCGATGCAGCAATCGGTACAGCTCGCTCCGCGGTACTCCGTGCGCCTCCAGATCCCTCGGCCGAACCATACCCATCGCCCGCACGAGACGGAGCACCGGATCTCTGTCGATAGGGGCCGAGGGCGTCATTCGCAGATGATATAAAACGTCGAGGTTTATTTACAATCCCCGACGTTCTGTGCGAATTCGCTCCGGCCGGGACTCTATGGTGAGCGACCGAAACGTACGTTTCGAGACGCAGTGTGAACGGGCATTGAAGATTGATCAGATTCCGAGCCAAACCGGATTCGAACCTTGACCAGGGTCGAGGTGACTTTCTGAGCTGGATTGAATACCTGCGCTATCGCAGCCTGGTCCCATTTGGACGCCGATCCATGGTCAATGTTGGACGCCGATTCACACTAACATATTGAATCATAATGGAAAGGGAGGGACTCGAACCCTCGACCCCGGCATTATGAGTGCCGTGCTCTAACCAGCTGAGCTACCTTTCCACGGTCCGGCTTCGCGGAGGGGCCGGCATTGTCCGTGCCCCATCATTCCCCTGTCAATGCAGCGGGTTACGCCGACGGCCTCGATGCCTCACCGCCGGATGCGGCTCAGACGTTGAACCTGAAATGCATGACGTCCCCTTCGCGGACGACATAGTCCTTGCCCTCGAGCCGGAGCTTTCCGGCATCCCTCGCGCCCGCCTCGCCCTTGCCGGCGATGTAGTCCCCGTAGGCGATCACTTCGGCCCGGATGAATCCGTGTTCGAAATCGGTGTGAATCACCCCGGCCGCCTGAGGCGCCGTGGCATCGGCGCGAACCGTCCAGGCGCGTACCTCCTTCGGCCCAGCCGTGAAGAACGTCTGTAGCCCGAGCAGCCGGTACGCCGCGCGGATGACCCGGTTCAGACCCGGCTCCTCGAGCCCGAGCTCGGCAAGGAATGGGCCGCGATCGGCCTCATCGAGCTGTGCGATCTCTGCTTCGATCGCCGCGCACACCGCGACCACCTGAGAGCCCTCGCGCGCAGCGAGCGCCTCAACGGCGGCGAGCCGCGGGTTGTCTCTGAATCCGTGCTCGTCCACGTTCGCGACGTACATCACCGGTTTCGCGGTCAGCAGCTGCAGCTCCCGCAGCTCGCGCCGCTCGTCGTCGCTCAGCGGGAGTGTGCGCGCCGGCTGGGCCCCGTCGAGGTGTGCCTTGACCCGTTCGAGGAGATCGCGCCGGCGCGCCGCGTCCTTATCGCCGCTTTTCGATGCGCGCTGCGCTCGGTCGAGCGCCTTGTCGACGCTCGCGAGGTCTGCGAGGGCAAGCTCCGTATTGATCGTCTCGATATCCGCGAGCGGATCGATCCGGCCCGCGACATGCACGATGTCCGTGTTCTCGAAGCAGCGAACGACGTGTGCGATCGCATCGACTTCCCGGATGTGCGCGAGGAACTGATTGCCGAGACCCTCGCCCTGGGAGGCCCCCGCGACGAGGCCTGCAATATCCACGAGCTCGACCGTGGTCGGCACGATCTTCTCGGGCTTCGCGATCGCGGCCAGCTGCTCGAGGCGCGGGTCGGGAACGGGCACCACGCCCACGTTCGGATCGATCGTGCAGAACGGATAGTTCTCGGCCGCGATCTGCGCGCGGGTGAGCGCATTGAACAGCGTCGACTTGCCGACGTTCGGCAGTCCGACGATTCCGCATTGAATAGGCATCGTTGGCGCGCTTACTCGTCCGGAGACACGGGTCCCGTGGATGCATCCCGGGAATGCAGCCGGCTCATCGCGACCTGCGCGCCCTGCTCCAGCATCATAGGAATCACATCCGCGGCCGCCATGATCGTCTCCGCGATCAGCTTCTCTTCCTCCGCCGAGGGCCGCGATAGCACGCGATCGATGCCCGCGCCCTTCGTGCTCGGCTTGCCGATGCCGATGCGCAGCCGCCAGAAGCTCTCGCCGAGGTGCGTCATCACGTCGAAGACGCCGTTGTGGCCCGCGGCTCCCCCGCCCTGCCGCAGCCGCACCTTCCCCGGCGGGAAGTCGAGCTCGTCATAGGCGACCAGCAGCTCCTGCGGAGCTGCCTTGTAGAAGCGCGCCACGCTGCCGACGGCGGTGCCACTCGCATTCATGTAGGTCATCGGCTTCACCAGCCACACGTCGGTCCCGCTCAATTGAACGCGCGCGACCTCCGCCTGGTGCCGGGGCTCCAGCCGGAACGTGCCGCCGTGCCGCCGTGCAAGCTCCTCGACCAGCCAGAAGCCGGCGTTGTGGCGCGTGCGCGCGTACTGCGCGCCCGGATTGCCGAGCCCGGCGAGGACTTTGAGCAACGTACCCGGCACGGCGGCAGCAGCTTCCCGTCAACAGACTCCGCGCGACCGCCCGGCAATCCGCCGGCAGCTCCGCTCGCGCGGGCTACTTCTTGCCTTCCTTCTTGCCCGGTGCGCCCTCCTTCTTCGCCTCGGCAGCAGCCGGGGCAGCGGCACCACCGGCCGCCGGCGCAGCGCCGGCCGCCGCTCCCGCGGCACCAGGG
>JBOHZR010000101.1:0-3512 GCA_050738595.1 Steroidobacteraceae bacterium
CCCCCACCCCGTGCGCCGCCCGGTGGCTGCGCGGGCGCACCCGGCGCCCGAGAGTTCGTGGCTCGGCTCTCTTGGCAGCTTCGGCTGGGTGCTCGCTGCCATCATCGCGGCGCTGCTCGGCTTCCTCGGATTGCGCAGCTGGAACGCGCGGCGCAAGGCCGGCTTCGACGACTCGCTCGGCCGGCTCGCGGAGGCCGGTGGATCGCCGAGCGGCGGCACGCCGACGCTCGGGGGCGCGTCGTCCTTCGGCGCCGGGTCCTTCGGCGGCGAGGACGAGCCGGAAGTCTCATTCCCGCGCACGATGCCGCAGATGGCGCCCAAGCGCGACAGCGCGATCCTCGTCGAGGAAACGGGCTCGCACGAGCGGCCGCGGTTCGATGACAGCGCGGAGGTGCCGGCCGCGCACCACGTCGAGGCGGGTGATGGGATGAGCGGGGAGACCGCTCTGAACCTCGACCAGGGTGATCCGCTCGCCGAGGCCGATTTCCACATGGCCTACGGGCTCTATGACCAGGCCGCGGATCTCGTGCGCATCGCCATCCAGCGCGAGCCCGAGCGGCGCGACCTGAAGCTCAAGCTCCTCGAGGTGTTCTTCGTCTGGGGAAACAACGAGCAGTTTCTCGCGACCGCGCGCGAGCTCGCGCAGACCCGGACGGCGGCCGCTCCCGGGGAGTGGGAAAAGATCGTCATCATGGGCAGGCAGCTCGCCCCGGAAGACCCGCTGTTCGCGGCGGGTGCCGGCGTGAGCGGCGCCGCTGCGGGCGGCGTCGATCTCGATCTCCTAGGCGGCGAGGAGCAGACCGTCGACTTCGACGTGCTCGGTGGTACCCAGTCCGCAGCAGTGGGCGCCGAGGGAGTGGATCTCGACATCGGCTCGGCGATCGGCGGGGACCGTGATCCGACCGCCGAGACCGCCGCACAGGGGGCGACCGATCGCAATCTCGCCCTCGATGAAGGTCTCGTCATGCCCGAGGAAGCCACCGCGGAGCGCGAGGCCGTGACGGCGACGCAGCGGATGCTGAGTGCCGACGGCGTGACCGGCGTCACCCGGGAGATGACCGCGCAGACTCGCGAGCTCACCGTCACGCGTGAAATCACCGCGACGGTGCGTCGCGACGGCGGCTGGGAGGAGGGGGCGCTCGAGGCCCCGACCGTCGAACAGCCTACGCTCGGAACCTCCGACAGCCCGGGCATCCGGGAGAAGGTGGAGATGGCCCTGCGGGCCGGCTCGTCGGACCACACGACGGAGGTCGCGCTCGATGATCTCGGGCTCGATCTGACCGCCCTCGCCCCGTCGCCCGATGTGACGACCGATCACGAGGCCACGGCGGATCCCGATCAGGAGGCGACTCAGCTCAACGGCAATGGGGCGAACCATGGCGAGGCGCCGACGATGGTCGCCGGCCTCGACGAGCGCTCGCGGCGCTTGATGGAATCTGCGGCACGGCGCCCGGAAAGCCAAGGCGGCGAGCTCAAGGTGAGCGAGACGGGCACTTGGCACTTCGACGATGACCCGCTGGCGGAAGGGACGAGCGGTACGACGCGCAACCAGATTCTGGCGGGCGACCTTTCCGATACATCGCGGGCCGCCGCGCTCAGGGGTGGCACTGTCGACTTCGAGATCGGCGAGCCGACTCAGATCGCACGCACGAACGGCGCCGGACCCGTCGATCTCGATGTCGGAACGGCTACGGTGCCGGACGTCGGCTTCACGAAGACTCAGCGCCTCGGCGCCAATGACCTGGCGCTTCCCGACCTCGATCCGGTCACCATGAGCGAGGTCGGCACGAAGCTCGATCTCGCGCGTGCGTACATGGACATGGGCGATCCCGAAGGCGCGCGCAACATACTCGAGGAAGTGCTGAACGAGGGCTCGGTCGGGCAGAAGCAGGAGGCTCAGCGCCTGATCGCATCGCTCCCGGGCTGATGCCCCGCATCGCGCTCGGGCTCGAGTACGACGGCCGAGGGTATGCGGGCTGGCAGGCTCAGGCCGGCGGGCTTGCGACCGTTCAAGGGATCGCGGAGGCAGCGCTCTCGCGGGTCGCCGACGAGCCGGTGAGTCTCACCTGTGCCGGCCGCACGGACGCGGGCGTGCATGCGATGGGGCAGGTCGCGCATTTCGATACAGGCGCGCAGCGCACGATGCGCGCCTGGGCGCTCGGCGCCAACACGAACCTTCCCTCGGATGTGAGCGTCCACTGGGCGTGCGAGGTGCCCGAGCGCTTCCACGCCCGCCACAGCGCCGAGAGCCGCACGTACTGCTATCTGATTCTCAATCGCGGGACACGCTCGGCGCTCGCGCACGGCCGCGCGACGCTGATTCATCATCGGCTCGATGAGGGACGCATGGCGCAGGCGGCCGCGCACCTCCTCGGCGAGCACGATTTCAGCGCGTTTCGTGCGGCGCAGTGCCAGTCGCGCACGCCGATCCGCCGGCTCGAGGAGCTTCTGATCGAGCGCCGCGGAGAATGGATCCTCGTGCGTGCGACCGCGAACGCCTTTCTGCACCACATGGTGCGCAACATCGCGGGGCTGCTGATTGCGGTCGGCCGCGACAGGGCCGAGCCTGCCTGGGCCCGCGAGGTGCTCGCCTCGCGCGACCGAAGCTCGAGCGCCCCGACCGCCCCGCCGGACGGGCTGTATCTCTGGCGGGTGCGCTACTCCCACGCTTTGGCGCTGCCGGAGTCCGCGGGCGGATCCGCTTGGGATATCATCCCAGGCCTGCAACGCCCCGGCTCGACGAGCGGACGATGAGCATGTCGTGGTTCGAGAAGATAATGCCCTCGCGCATCAAAACGGAGCGGCGCAAGCGCTCCGTGCCCGAAGGCCTGTGGATCAAATGCCCGGCGTGCGATGCGGTGCTCTACCGCGCCGAGCTCGAGCGCAATCTGTACGTGTGCCCCAAGTGCAGTCATCACATGCGCATCGGCGCGCGCGAGCGGCTCACCTATTTCCTCGATGAGGGG
Organism: Steroidobacteraceae bacterium; assembly: GCA_050738595.1. GTDB lineage: Bacteria > Pseudomonadota > Gammaproteobacteria > Steroidobacterales > Steroidobacteraceae > JASHUC01. The sequence continues at coordinate 2,967 of JBOHZR010000101.1, forward strand.
GCGATCCTCGAGATCGGTGCGAACATCTCGCCGGAGGACGCGCTCAAATTCCGGGACAGCAAGCGCTACAAGGACCGCCTCGCGCAGGCTCAGAAAGCGACGGGCGAGAAGGACGCGCTGGTCGCGCTCGCCGGACGCCTGCACGGGCTCCCGGCGGTGGCGTGCGCGTTCGAGTTTCAGTTCCTCGGCGGCTCGATGGGCTCGGTGGTGGGCGAGCGCTTCAGGCGTGCGGTGGATCACTGCATCGAGAACCGCGCGCCGCTCATCTGCTTCTCCTCGAGCGGCGGCGCGCGCATGCAGGAGGGCCTGTTCTCCCTGCAGCAGATGGCCAAGACGAGCGCGGCGCTCGCGAAGCTCGCGCAGGCGCACCTGCCGTACATCTCGGTGATGACCGACCCGATGATGGGCGGGGTATCGGCGAGCCTCGCGATGTTGGGCGACCTCAACCTCGCCGAGCCGCGCGCGCTGATCGGCTTCACGGGCCCCCGCGTCATTCAGCAGACGATGCGCGAGACGCTGCCCGAGGGCTTCCAGAGGAGCGAGTTC
>JBOHZR010000102.1:0-19090 GCA_050738595.1 Steroidobacteraceae bacterium
TGAGAGACCACATATGCCTGCCAGGCTCGCGCAGGGGGACTGCTAGAACCCGGTGGAACATTTGCGCGATATCACTGTCTCCGCTACTCATTCTCTGACGCTGCAAAGGCCGCTCCGTCGACCCAGAAGGAGTCCGCACTTCGAACTCAGCGTTGCAGTCGCCCGGTCGAGGCAGCCTGAGACGTACGAAGATGACCAAACTCGGGCACGTCGTCGGAAGCGAGTCGCAGTTGATTCGGTCGAAGATGCCCTGCACGGTCGTCTTACCGTCCTTGTCGACGAGCACTGTATCGCACATGAGAAATGCTTGGACGCGAACCCGTGCCATTCATGCCCTCCTCCGCTGCAATTCTGCCCTCCTCTGTAGCGGCAACGTGGTCGTTTGCCGACGGGGTGGGCGAGGTGTGTTGCCTGCGATGGTAGTCTAACCCAGGGGGAAATCCGCGAGAGCTTCGATCTGACGCGCTCGAAGTACGGGGAACCGGTGCGAAGCGCGTATCCTGCGATGGAGCATTACGGCATGAACTTCAGTGAGTCCCCCATCGATTCCCCGATGTACATCGGCGGCCGGCCCAAGCCGATCGACGGCGCGTCATGATCCTGATCGGTCAGTACGACTCTCCCTTCGTCAGGCGTGTCGCCATCGCACTCGTCCTCTATGGGTTTGCGTTTGAGCACCGCCCCTGGTCGACGTTTGGGGATGCCGACAAGATTGCGCCATTCAATCCATTGCGCCGCGTACCGGTGCTGGTGGCCGATGACGGCGAGCCGCTGATGGAGAGCGCAGTGATCTTGGATTATCTTGACGAGTTGGCAGGACGGGAACGGGCGCTGATCGCCCGCGAAGGCCCGGCGCGCCGACAATCCCTCAGAATCTGCGCCCTGGCGAGCGGCCTCGCCGACAAGGCTGTGATTCTGGTCTACGAGCGTAGGCTACACGAGCAATCCTCGCCGATGTGGGTCGAGAGGTGCCGCACCCAGATCCAGGCCGTCCTCGAGACGCTCGAGGCGGATCGAGACTCGAGGCCGCACGCGAACTGGTGGGGCGAGCGGATCGGACACGCCGACATCGCTGTCGCCTGCGCCCTGCGGTTCCTGCGCGAGGCACACCCCGAATGCTTCGATGCCGCGCGCTGGCCACACCTTGCGCATCATTGCGCTCGTTGCGAATCCCTTGAAGCATTTCAGGCCGTGACACAGCCTTTTCTACCACCGACAAGATGACGTCGGGTTCGGGCCGTCGTAACGACGAACGCTTTTTCAGGCGCTCGGGCCGCCCTGCTGCGCACCGTCCCCAGTCGCGGGGCGAGCGCCGCAGCGCTGGATACCTGGATGGCCGGAGTGGCCGGAAGCGTCGCACCTGATCGAACCGGCTCACTCCTCCGTCTCCGCGATGCGCGCCTTGATCAGCTTGCGCACCAGCGGAGTCGGTAAGGGCTCGTCCATCGAGAAATGAAGTGAGCTCTTCGTCTTGTCGTAGCGACTGATGTCGCGAGCGAGGGTCTTGAGCGTCGACCCGCTGAACGGGAAATACGAGCAGCCCTTGGCGGTCGCGCAGAAGCCCGCGACCACGACGCCCTTGAGGCGGAAGGCCGGGATTCGATAGCTGATGCACTCCTCCGCATCGGGAATGATGGACCGAATCTTCGCGCGCAGCTCCTCAAGTGCTCTTCGGCGGTCCTCGGAGACGCTCTTGAGGTAATCGTCGATCGTCGAGGGTTTGCGCTCTGCGGCCATGTCACACGACATCGTACAGGACGTTGAACGTGACTCGGCATCTCCGCGGGCGTATTTGCGGAACTGCTAATGACATGTACACTCCTGCAAAGTATGGCTCGACAACCGATCGCTTCCGGTTCAGTGCACAGAATGCCGGCAGATTTTCGCAAAGCGATCGAGTCTGACGCAATTGTCACTGATGTATGGGCGAGCATTACGCCGCTAGCGCGCAATGAGTGGATATGCTGGGTCACATCCGCCAAGAAGGACGAGACCAGGAACCGCCGCATAGAAGTCGGCCTTGATAAGATGCGAAAAGGCATGCGCCGACCGTGCTGTTGGCCCGGATGTCCTCATCGCTGAAATAGCTCGTCCCCGCGAACAACCGCGTTGGGTGCCGCTACCACGACTTCCGATGTCGCAAATTAGCCGGCTACGGAAGCCACGTATTCGCCCAACGGGCGGCTCAGCAGTCCCGTCCGTAGCCCTCCTTCAACTCCTGCACAGCTTCCGCACGCACGAAGCGGTGAGTAGCCATGATGCGCGGACGGTCGGCCGTATTTGGTAGCGAGGATGCGCTGGAACGGCCCCGCGAAGGAAAGGCGGCGCTGGTCACTGGGGACGGACGTGGTGAGGAGGTACTCCTGCGCCGCAAAAAGCTGGCGATGCGACTCAATAGCCGAATTTGTAGTGCAGCTCCGCGTAGATCTGAAACGGATTGTCCCAGTGTAGTCCGCCGAAGGTCAGGCTGTTGTCGGTGAGCAGGTGCCGGTTGGTGACGTTCAGGGCGGTGATCGACACCGACAAGTCACGGCTGAAATTGCGGCCCGCGGTCAGGTCGAGCACCGCGTAGCTCGGCAGGTGGCTCGACGGCCCGGCGCCGTTGGACAGTCCCGAATCGACCGACAGATTGGAACCGACGAAGAATCCTTGTGGCAGGTTCGCGTTGTACCCGAGATTCGCCGTGTTGCGCTGGTCATGGTCCAGAGCGTAGTAGCCGCCGCTCATGTTCGGGAGGCTGATCAGTCCACCGGTGAGATCCCCGAAGGCATCCGCCGTCTGGTTCGAGTAGGCGAGGTGCACCTGTCCGTAGCGCCAGAAGGGCGGTGAGCGCACCGTGAGCTCGCGCCCCTCGATGAGCGCCCCCTGGTCGGTGAGCGGCAGGTAGATGTCGGAATTACCGATCGGGTTGTGATCGAAGAAGTTCCTCGACTGGGTGACGAAATAGTCCGCCTCGACGCTCCAGCCCATCACCGGGATCGTCACGCCGAACTGGCGCTCCGTGTCGCGCTCTCCGGGCAGCGGCAGGAATTCGCTGTTTTGCGCGGTCGCGTACGTGACGAACGGTCCCGAGAGCGTCTCGAGCGGCGGCGCCTGGTAGTACTTGCCCCAGAAGGCGGAGAGCACCCAGTTAAGGCGCGGCAGCGTCACGGTCGCGCCGAGCCGCGGGTCGGTCGCGTTCTCGGTGATCACGCCCTGGAAGTGTGACTGACGCACGCCCGCGGAGAGGCTGAGCCAATGCGTCGCCTCGAAGGTATCCTGCACCCAGGCGCTGATGAGCCCGCCGGTGGGGGTTTGCAGCTCGTTGAGCGTCGGTGAGCTGAAGTCGGTGAACGCCAGGTTAAAGTCGGCCTGATCCTGCTGGGCGAAGCCGTAGACGCCGACATCCAGATGATTGCGACTGAAGTTCACGCGCAGATTCTCTTCACCGCCCTCGTACTGCGAGCTGTGGTGAAAAGTAGTGACGATCGGATAGTCCTGGGCGCCGCCGTCGTAATCTGCCCGCTCGAAGTGATACATGAGCGAGCTCGTGAGCACCGCGTTATTCGTGAACGTGTGGGCCCACGACAGCAGCGCGAAGTTGTCCGCCTCGTTCTGAACGTCGTTCTGGAGCGGCGAGGTGCAGCCATCGATTTGCTGGAATTCGTATGCCGTGCAGTTCGGGATCTGGTAACCGTCCTGCCGCAACTGGCCGATGAAGCTCACCGCATCCTGTGCGCTCGGGTTGTACTGGATGTTGGTGAACGCGCCGTACCCCTGCGAGTCGTCGTGAATGACCTGGGAGACGGGGGTCTGCAGGCCCAGATTGCTGCGATTGCGCTCGAGGCTCGCGTAGTACGCGAAATCGCTCGTGTGGCTCGCGACGCTCGCGTAGTCGTCGGTCTGGCCGAAATTCCCCGCCGTGACGTCGAGCTCCGCCTGGCTATTGCTGCTGAAGCCGCTCTTCGGGATCACGTTGAAGATGCCGTACGTACGGTCGCCCTCGTCGGCCGCGTAGCTGCCCCGCTCGGCGCCCAGGGTTTGCACGTCCTGAGGATTGATTTCGGGGCCGAGATTCTCGGCGATGTTGGTGTTCGGAATCTCGATCCCGTCCATCAGCCAATTCGTCTGATGGCCGCCGCGCATGTGCAGCATATCGTGAGCTTGGTATGCCCCCGGCACGTAGTCGGTGATCATGGCGAGACTGTTGACGTTGCTCGCTCCCGGTGTGTTCTCGATATCCTCCTCACTCACCAGCGTGATCGGGGTGACCGAGGCGACGACTGGCAGCCGGGTCGCCGTCACTGTCACCTCGGCCAGCTTCGACGAAGGCATCAGCACGACCTCCGCGAAGGGAAAATATCCCGCCTCCACCGAGACCGGCTCGCTGGAAGAGGCAAAGCCTCGCTGCGAGACGGTGAGCATGTAGTGGCCGATCGCTACCTGCGCAAAATCGAAGCGGCCTGTCGAATCCGTCTGTCTCCGTGTCGTCGTGTGCGCGGCGGACTCGAGCACCACGCTCGCTTCCGCCACCGGCTGCCCACGGTCGTCTCGAACGATGCCGCTCACGCTGCCGAAGGCTGCTGCCAAACTTCGCGCTGGTGCAAGAAAGACGACCGCAACCAAGAACGCGAGCCCCATCGGGCCCGCGTGCAGTCGCAGCGCATTCATCGCGCCTGATAGAGACAACGCACGGCTCATTACGATCGCGGAATACGCTCTTCAACTCGTATACGGCCACCGCAGCGAGCACGCCGGGACGGCCAAGTCGTGTCCGATCGTCGAATCGGAGATATAGTAACGACCGAGAGCCTTGCGACGGGTGCGTCAGTTTGTCGCACGGGGTTGTTCCTTATGCAGCTACCTCTGATCGCATCGCCGCGCAAGTTCCTCCACCTGATCCTGTGGCTGCGGGTCTGCGCCGTCGTTGGCGAGTCGATCACGATCGGGGTGATCCCGCGATGGTTCGGAATCCCACTCCCGGTCACCGCGATGGCGGGCGTGATCGCGGCGCTTGCAGCGACCGTGGTGTTGACGGCGCTGCGATTGCGCCAGGTGCTCCCAGCCACCGAGCTCGAGGTGGCCGCCCAACTCCTCATCGATATCGCCGCGCTGACCGTGCTTCTCTGCCTAAGCGGCGGAACCACGAACCCCTTTTCCTCGCTCTATCTCATTCCCGTTGCGCTCTCGGCCGTCGGGCTCGCCTGGCAGTACACGGCGCTCATTACAGGCATCTCTCTGGGGTGCTACGTCTACCTCATCGATCGCTTCACAACGCTCACCTTCATGCACATGAGTCTGGCGAGCGCCTTCGGTCTTCACATGACGGGTATGCACACGACGTTCGCCGTGAATGCCCTTCTGCTCGCGGCGGCTCTCTCCGTGATGGCCGGTGAGATGCGCCGGCGCGATCAGGCGATGGCGGCGCTGCGCGAGGAGGTGATGCGCAAGGAGCATTGGAGCGCCATGGGAGTGCTGGCAGCGGGCGCGGCACACGAGTTGAGCACACCGCTCTTATCCATGGCGATCCTGGTATCGGAGCTCCGGTCGGCCCGGAGGAGGGACGCGAAGTTCCGCGATAATCTCGCTCTCCTCGATAAGCAGATCGCGCTCTGCAAGGAAAAGCTCACCGCGCTCCTTAAGGCGGCCGGGAGGCCCCGCAGCCCGGAAAAGCGCTCTGCGCCTATTCGAGCCGTGGTGCAGGAAGTGGTGGATAGCTGGAGCATCATGCGGCCGGCGACCCGGCTCGAGGTCGACTGGCGAGCGATCTCCGATGATCTCGCGGTGACCGTGGACGAGGGCTTCGCGCAAGTGCTCGTCAGCTTGCTCGACAATGCTGCGCAGGCGAGCGAATCGAAGGGCTCGGACATCGTGCGTTTGACAGTTGCGAGGGACGGGCGGGGAGTCCGTCTCTACATCGACGATGAGGGGCCGGGCCTCACGGCGGCCGTCGAGCAGCGCATCGGCAAAGCGATCTTCACGACGAAGAAAGAGGGATTTGGCCTCGGGCTTGTACTCTCGCATGCCAACTTGAACCGCATCGAGGGTGACCTCACGCTGACGACGCGCCCGGAAGGTGGCACGCGGACCATGATTACGCTCCCAGCGCACGCGAATGGGGCGGCGAATGCCGGCGAATAAGCCCATGCGGGCTGGCGACCGGTTGTTGATCGTGGAGGACGACGTCACTGCCGCATCGCTCCTCGCGCGAGCAATGGGCCGGCAGGGGTATCTCGTGGAGACGGCTGCATCGGTGCAAGAGGCACTCGAACTGAGCGCGGCAGGTGCGCTTGCCGCCGCGATCGTCGATCTGCGACTCGAGAGGGATTCGGGCTTGCGCCTGCTGCCCGAGCTCGTGAACAGTCACCCGGGGATTCGCGTGCTCGTGCTCACGGGCTATGCAAGCATCACCACCGCCGTCCAGGCTATCAAGATGGGCGCGACCGATTACCTTGCGAAACCGGTCGGTGTGTCCGAAATTCTCGCTGCCCTGGGTTGCGAGCGAATGCATGCGCCCGATGATCCGCCGCTGTGCCGACCCTCGGTCCGGCGCTTCGAGTGGGAATACATTCAGAAAATACTTGCCGAGCACGCCGGCAATATCTCGAAGACGGCGCGCACTCTCGGAATGGCGCGCCGCACGTTACAGAGAAAGCTCTCGAAACGGCCGACGAGGACATAGCTGCATCCAGGGCTGTCCCAACGTCGATCAGTTGGCCGAGCATAAGCGCTTGAGCGGGTTACTGAAATGGGAGTTCTGGGGGTGTGAACGATTTCGCCCCCGGAAGGTGTCATCGTGGTCCCGGAACGCCGTTTCGGGGTCCTGACGGTGCACACGGGCAGGCTGGTCTGCGCGCAGCTGATGGATCATCTGCCGCCGATGGTGTTGAGCGCTGCGTGGCCGGAGCGCGGGACGTGCTCGCGCAGAGCATCGAGTAAACGGCCGACGTTTCGCTGGCGAAGGCGCTCGAGCTGGAAATAGAGTGCTTGCCGGAGGGCATCGAGGTTCGCCCGGTCCGGTTCGCCCCTTCGCGGCGGCTGCGAATCAGGAAATCGCCGCCGACGACCCCGCCGCATGTGCTCTGGCCCTTGTGCGCTGACTTGCGGCGTTCTCGTCGAGGCGGTCGAGCACTTCTTTTGGAATCTTCTGATCGAATCGCACTGACGCAGGTGCGACCCCCGCTAGCTTGGCGACGTCCCGCTTGTCCAAATCGAGAAAGTCGACAACCTCTCGGGCGTTCAAGCTCTGGTTAGCCCAGAAGCCGAGGTAGTCCTTCTCGGGGACGGTATCGAATAGCCCAATCCGTCTATGCCGGTCGGATCGGTCGTCGTTCTAAGCAGAGTTGGCGCTGACATCGCTGGGACACGAATCGGCAAGCGGGTGATGAACCGCTTTGCGGCCAGAGTTGGTTGTCCGCGCCGCGTTCGCAACTCCGCCTACGGACCCGCCATATAGTCGACCGATACCGTTCCGGTCTTCGCGATACCGGAGTTGTTGATGTACGAGTATCCGAGCGTCAGCGTGCCGCTCGCTGGCACGCTCGGTGCGTACGTCAGATCCAGCTCACACGCTCCCGACGCATCGACGGTCGCGCAGGTGAACGTGCCCGAACTGCTGCTCCATCCCGGCGGCAGCGGAGCGAGCCCGGAAGTGATTGCAAAGCCGGTGGCCGGATTGCCGTCGTCGGTCGTGAAGCGGATCGTGACAGGCGTGACGCTCCCGCTCATCACCGCCAACGGACTGTGGCTCGGCGTCGCATTAATTTGGTTGTCGGTCGTCGCCCGGAAAGAAATGTCGACGGTGCCGGTCCTAGCCTCTCCGGCATCATTGAGATAAGAGTAGCTGAGGGCGATCGTGCCGGCATCCGCAACCACGGGCGTGTAGCTCAACATCAGCTGACATCCGCTGCCGCTGCTCACCCCCGGACAGGTGAAAACCGCGTCCTGGGGGCTGCTCCAGCCTGCGGGCAGCACCGACAGTCCGCCCGTCACCTCGAGCGCTGTGGCCGGTCGGCCATCGTCGGTCGTGAACGTCACGACGAGGGAGGACGAGGTCTGACCGACAATGGCGCTAATCTGCCCGGAAGGTGTTGCGCTCCCCACGACGTTGTCTTCGGTCGTGGCGGCATAAGGAACATCGACGGTCCCGATCCGGAAAGTACCCGCGGCATCGGCGTAGTAGTAGTCGAGACTCAGCGTGCCGCGCGCAACGACCGCAGGTGCGTACGTGAGCGCAAGCTGACAGCCGTTCCCCGTGCTTACGTTCGAGCAGGTGAACCTCGCCGTCTTGCTGGTCCACCCCTCCGGCAGGGCTCCGAGATTGGAGAGCACGACCAAGTCGCTCGCCGGCCGGCCATCCGCAGTCGTGAAATTGATGCTGACCGGCTGCACTCCGCCACCCTGCACCGCGATGATCTCTCCGCTCGGGGAGACCGTAGCGACGATATTTCCATTGCTCGTCGCCGCATATGGAATGTTGAGCGTACCGGTGCGAGGAGCGCCCGAGTCGTCCACGTAGCTATAGTCGAGGGCGAGCACGCCGCTCGTGGGCGATGCGGGCCCGAAGGCGAGCAGCAGCTGACAGCCACTTCCGGTGCTGACGATCGGACACGACAGACCGGAAGCACCGCTGCTCCAGCTGGTGGGCAGATTGGCGAGGTCGTTCGTGACCGTGAGCTGAGTGGCTGCATTGCCGTTATCGGTGGTGAACTCGACAGCGACCGTCTGCTTGCCGCCGCCGACGGCGGCATCGACTTGGCCCGTGAGCGATGCCGAAGCCACAACATTGTTGTTCGGCGTCGCCATATAGGGAATTTCGATCGCACCCGGCATCTGCATATCGGCGTTGCTGATGAAAACGTAGTTGAGCGTCAAATTGCCGCTACCGATGCTCGTCGGGGCGTAGGTGAGCGTCGCGACGCAGCTGCCGCCCGCGCCGACGCTCCTGCAGCCATCATCCTCCAAACCGCTCCACCCCTCTGGCGGCGTCGTCACCCAGACTTCAAGTCCCCGGATTGGCAGTCCGTCGCTTGATACGAAGGTGACGGTGAGCGTCCGAGTGCCGCCTACCGCTACGGAGAGGGTTCCCGGCACGGAAGGGATGGCGATGATCGCGTCCTGGCTCCCGATAGGCGGGCGCGGCGCGACTGAAAAGGGCGGCGGGGCGCTCCCGCCTGCACCGCCGCTGCCACTCGGTGGCATGGATACGCTCGCCGGATCGCCGGCGCCGCTGTCGGTGTCGGTCGCGCCGTAGAATCCGCACGCGCTGACGAGCGCCAACAACGAAAGACCGAGCGAAAGTGCCTTGATTGTTCGCATGTCCGCAGGCCCCGAGACGGCGAGCGTCCGCATCGCACTGGGGCCAGAGCGTACAACCGTGTCCCTTGGACCGACCCTGATAGTTTCGTGACCAGAGTCACGAATGGATGCACGCCCCGCGCAATGTCAAATTCCCCAGCGACTCGGAGCATCTCGATGCGGAATACATGACAAACGAACGACGATCGTGATCTCTCGCGCGTTCGCTCCTCAGGCGCCAATGCCGAATTGACCGGCTTCCAAGCGTGCCCCCATCCTCGTGCGAACCCGAGACAGCCTGGGAACATCGCGGGAATCGGATGAAGACAGGGCTCATCGCCGCCGCGTGCGGCATTGCGGTGCTCGCCATGGCGAGCAGTGAGTTTCCACCTCCTGCTTGGCTACTCCTGCAATGGGTCCGGAGCGACAGCGATGGTAGAATCGTCGTCGTCGTCCCGCACAATACACGATGAAATAACGCGTTCGCGTGTAGCCGTAAGAGCACTCGAGGTCTTGAGAAACTGCGCACCGAAGCGCTCGAGCTCTCGGAGGACGAGCGTGCCGAACTTGCCCACGACTTGGTGGAGGAGTGGGACGCGGAATTGCAGCGGCGGCTCGATGAGATCGATGCTAGCACTGTGCGGCTGATCGATCGCGAGGAGTTTTCCCGTCGGATGCACGAGCGCCTCAGCGCTCGTAATGCCTACCAACCGTATCGATGAATCCGCCATGCGCGAAGCGCTGGAGGCGGCGGCATGGTACGAGCGTAAACGGCCGGGACTGGGAGAGGATTCTCAACACGCGATCGACGCTGCTCGAGCGCAGCGGGTCTCGGTGTCGCGTTACTTCGAGCGGCGCTGTTCGCGTCGATTTCCGTGGTGTGGTTGCGCTCGACAGATGGCGAACACAGCGGCGCTCGGTCGCGAGCGCCACAACTGCAACCCGACCATCCTTGTGCAATTTTCGACGGAAAAGTATATCTGGAACGCTCGCAGTGGCAATGTCTCCTGAGTGCCCCTGCCGGTGGCGAGCGTCCGGTTCGGGGCAAGCTGGCTAGCTACGGATCTTTGATCTCAGACCGGCGGTCTGATTTGCGGCTGTATACGCGCCGCGCCAGAATTTCGCCCAATGAGCGGGCGGGAGCGGCTTGATGTTGAGCACAATGCAGGACGGCGAACTGTCGGTTGCGCGGTTGCTTCAGCACGGCGCAAGCGTGCACGGCGACAGCGGGGTCAGGACCTGGACCGGTACGGGATCGCGTGTCGAGAGCTATCGCGAACTGGGTGCGCGTGCGGCACGCCTTGCGAACGTGTTGCGTAAGCTCAGCGTGACCGGCGGCCAGCGCGTCGGCACATTTATGTGGAACAACAACGAGCATATGGAAGCCTACGTCGCGGTGCCGGCGATGGGCGCGGTACTGCACACGCTGAACATCCGCCTGTTCCCCGAGCAACTTATCTACACCATCAATCACGCGGACGATCACGTGATCATCGTGGATGCAAATCTACTGGCGCTGTTTACGCAACTGCTGCCGTGGCTGAAGTCGGTGCGTCACGTCGTGGTCGCGAATGGCGACAAGTCCGCACTCGATGCGCCGCCTTTCGTGGCGGTACATGGTTACGACGAGCTGCTGGCTGCGGAATCCGAGGAATTCTCGTGGCCGCGGGTGGACGAGCACTCTGCGGCGGCGATGTGCTACACCTCCGGAACGACCGGCGATCCGAAAGGCGTCGCCTATTCACACCGCTCGATCTGGCTACACGCCATGCAGTTGTGCATGACCGACGGTTTTGGCATTACGCAAGGCGACGTGGTGCTGGCGATTACGCCGATGTTCCACGCGATGTCGTGGGGCGCGCCCTACGCGGCATTGATGGTTGGTGCATCGCTCGTCATGACCGACCGTTTTCTGCAGCCCGCCGCGATCGCGGCAATGCTCGCGGCGGAAAAACCGAATATCGGTCTCGCCGTGCCGACGATCTGGCAGGGGTTGCTGACGTATCTGGAAACACACGCGCAAGACATCTCGCCCTTGAAACGCGCGGTGCTCGGCGGCTCGGCCTGCCCGGCGTCGCTGATGCGCTCGTTCGCAGACAGGTATGGTGTCGAGGTGCTGCAAGCTTGGGGCATGACCGAAACCTCGCCGCTGGGAACGGTGGCGCATGCGCCTGCCGCCGCGCGCGGGGAGCAAGCCCTGGCCTACCGCCTGACACAAGGCCGCTTCCCCGCCGGGGTTCGCGCCCGCATCGTCGATGACCGCGGCAAGGAGCTACCATGGGACGGTAAGACCGTCGGACAACTGGAGGTGGGCGGACCGTGGGTCACGGCTCGCTATTACTCACCCGATACCCCTGCTTGTGTTGCCCAGGACACCACTGATAGTTGGCTGCGTACGGGTGACGTGGGCCATATTTCGCCGGACGGTTTTCTGACTCTCACCGACCGCGCAAAAGACGTCATCAAGTCCGGTGGCGAGTGGATTTCCTCGATCCAACTGGAAAATGCCGTGATGGCGCATCCGGCGGTGAGCGAGGCCGCAGTGATCGCGATTCCCGACGAAAAATGGCAGGAACGGCCACTGGTGGCCGTCGTACTCCGGCAGGGCGCGCATGCGAGCGCCAATGAACTGCGTGCATTCCTGGTCGGCAAGCTGGCAAAATGGCAGCTTCCCGAAAACTGGTGCTTCATCGACGAAGTGCCCAAGACCAGTGTCGGAAAGTTCGACAAGAAACGGTTGCGCGCACGCTACGCCGACGGCGAATTGAACGTGCAGTGCTGTCCGACGAACTGAACGCTCCGCGGGTCTGGAGGCCATTTCGTTTGAGTCATTCAGTCGCGCGCTGGCGCCCTTGAGTCGGAAGGCCGGGATCCGGTAGCTGATGCACTCTTTCGCATCGGGAACAATTGGCCGATTGCGATTTGCCGACATGCTGGGCTGCGGGGACCGGCCATGACGTCCGCACTGGCTCGCGTCCCGCCTCTACTTCGGTTCACGATTTCGCCGAGCCGCATCCGTAAACTGCGCGGCGCACGTCTCATCCAGCGCTGCTCGAGCTCGCGATCTGGATGGATCGTGGAAGGAGTCGAGCGCTATGCTTCGCTCCTCTCAATCTTATCGATCCGACCAGGGAGCCTGCCATGAGTCTCAAGTTCTACGACGCACCGATGAGCACCGCCGGCATCACGAGCCTGGTCCTCGAAGAGCTGGGCGTGCCTTTCGAGAAGATCAAGGTCGACTTAAGGGGCGGCGATACGCACAAGCCGGAGTACCTGCGCCTCAACCCGAACGGCAAGGTGCCGCTCATCGTGCACGATGGAATCCCGATCTGGGAGTCGGCCGCGATCACGATGTACCTGGGCGAAACGTTCGGCGTAGAGAAGGGACTTTATCCCACGCTGGGACCGAAGCGGGGCGAAGCGATGAAGTGGATCGTTTGGGCGAACGTGACCGCCGGCGACGCGGCGTTCCGCTGGGCGCGCAACACGATGGAGTGGACCCCGGCCGAACAGCACAACGCGAAGGCCGCGGAGGCCGCGCTCAAAGACATCCACGACTGTCTGCGCATCCTCGATGAGGCGCTCGACGGCAAGCAGTTCCTGCTTAGCTCGTTCACGCTCGCGGACGCGCACCTGTATTCGTTCACGAGCTGGCTGCGCTTCATGAAGGTCGATTTCGCCCCGTACGCGAACCTCGAAGCATGGAATGGACGCTGCGCGGCGCGGCCGGCCGCAGTGCGGGCCGCGGCGAGCGGATGAGCTCAGGGGGACGGGTACTCCTCCTCGGTCTGCTCGCCCGTGCGCGCGCGTTCATGAAGTCACGGATTAGACGCGGGGCTAGGTTTCGAGGCATCGCCTTCGTCAGACCGAACCATACGCAGGAAATCCTCCGTGCTGTTCGATCGCGGGAACGGCTGATCGGGGATCGGCACGCCGAGAAACCGGCATAGAGGTTCCCACCCATCGGCCAGCTCGTAGACCAGAAGTCGCTCTGCCGGCACGGCGCGGCGAACCTCCGCGTTGTGGCGCTCATAGGCCGCGACCATTCGCTCGCGATCGTGCAGGTCGCCGCCAAAGAACGGGAGGAGCGCGCTACGAATGAACTCGCTCATCGGCCGGTCCTCATCGCTCTTGAGAACCTCGTCACTGAAGATCGTCGCTTGAGTGGATTCGTACCAACGCCGCGCATCGCGGACCGTCAGGATTACTTGTGCCCGGGGATATCGGGCCGTGAGCTCCTTGTAGAAATGGCAGGCCGGCCAGTCTGTTGTGGCACGATAGCCGACGAACACTTCATCCCAATCCACCGCTCCTCCAGATGCCGCACGCACCCACGGCGCGACGCCTTCGGGATGAAGGATGAGATCGAGCATGTGGTGACATGGAGCGAACCCGAGCGTTTCGAGAGCCAGCTTGAGCGACATGGTTCCCGTGCGTCCGAGACCAGCGCCGATGACCGACAGCGGCATAATTGCTCACCCCACCTCTGAGTTCGCTGTCAGCGTAGCTCAAATTTGCTCTGTGGGCACTCCATGCCGCCCAGCGAACGCCCCGAGGACACCGCCGCAGCGCTCGAGTTCGTGCGGGATCTGAAGCTGATCTCCCGTATCGCCTGCGACTTCGAGCGGGTGGGTCTGGTCGGTGAGCCCTCGAACGCGCTCGTGGCGTATTTCGCCTGCGTGGCCAGGGGCGGAATCGAACCACCGACACGCGAATTTTCAGTCGGATAACGGCGATTCCATGGGCTTAAGGATCAACCACTTGCAGCGCTTGCGAGCCCCGATCCCAGGCACACCAACGCACAGTTACGGACGACGGCCTGGGCCGAGGCCGAAGCATTGCAGCGGCCAACCCTCAGGGTTTGCGAGTCGGCCGCTTCCCCCCGAAGAACCTGTAGACGGTGCCGTCGGCCTTCGTGGCGGAGATCAGCGATCCGGCCTGGCGGCCGTCCCGCATCGGATTCGCAAGCACGGTTACCTTGTCCCCCGGTCGGAAAGTCTTGGCGTTGATCCCGACGCGCAGCAAGGTCGAGGGGCCTTCGGACTCGAAGCCCCATTGCACGACCGATCCATTGGGCTTGAGGACCATGACCTCCAGCCAGGAGTGCGGGTTCGTGTACTGAAACTCCTTGACCGTTCCGTGCAGGGTGACGATCTTCTCGTGATCGAACATCGCCGCCGAATGGTGCGCGAATGCCGGCGCGGCGAGGGCGGCAGCGAAGACGGCGAACAGAATCTTCTTCATCCCAGAACTCCTCTGATCGATCGCTGCCGGACCGGCTCGCGCAGGCTCCCTATTTCGAACTCCCGTCGGCTTCGTCACCCGCGAACAGCTTCTTCTGCGGTGCGCTCAAATAAAAAGTATCCGGCTCTCTGTAACTGCGCTTGATCGTCAGTGTTTCGCCTGGGAGGATGAACTGCGAGCCACCGCTCGGCGTCCGGACGACATTGTTGTTGCTCTCGCACGACCACATGTCGATGCGCTCGCCCGGAGTGGTGACGCGCGTGTAGTGGTCTACGACGTGCCACGGCTTGAGCAAACCCTTCGGATCCCACACGGTGACGTCATCCTCGATGGTGTTGTGGTCGATCATGCGGATGCGCTCGACCGTGCTCACCTCGTTACTGTGGTCGGGCTGAACGCGCTGGTATTCGCCGTGCATCAGACGAATGGTGTGCACCACGAGCGTCTGACCGCCCCAGAAACCGATCGAGTCTCCCTCCCACAGCGGCCGCGCGGCCTCATCGGGAACGTGGCCGCGGCCATCGGTGTAAACCCTGCGGACTTCGCTTTCCTGCTCGGTGGCCAACCACGTCTCGCTCGGGGTGACAATGAACTCCCGCAGGAACGGCTCGACGAGCCAGCGCGGGTAGCCCGCGGGCAGGCAATCGCTCAGTTGATCCCACTCGTTTCCGGCAGCGACCTCGCGGAGCCGCTCCTCGAATGCCGCCCGATAGCGGGGGGTGAGATCCGCCGTGATGGGCCCGAGCGGTTGGAAGGGGTTGCCGGTCTGCTTCGGATCGAATTTGACCCCTTCGCGCGGAGCGCGTTGCCAAATGCCGGACCAGTCCGGCATTTCGGAATAGCTCGCCCGGGTGTAATGCGTGCCGCCGTGCGCGTCCGCCTTCATCTTCAGGTACACCCGGTAAGAATCCTGGTAGTACTTCGGAATCGGCGTGTCCGCCGCGGGCTTGTCGGCAGTGTTCGCGGTCGAGCCCGGCTCCCCCGGGATATAAGTCTGCGCGGTTGCCGCAGCGGATATGACCACGAGACTCGCCGCCACCGTCAGGACCGCGGCGGATCGGCGCCGTCGCTGCAGCGTGCTGCGGGAGGGTACTCGGTTTCGCTCGTGAGGTTGCTTCATGGACTGTTCCGACGGCCCGGGGTTCGCGGGCGCAGCGCTCGAAGGAGAGTCGTTCCTCGCCTTTCACCAATACAACAGTTCTCCGAGACTGTCGAGTCCGACGGCGCCGAACGCGTGATGAACACTCCCCGGAGCCGGCCGCTTCAGCGTTGACAAGCCAACTGGCGCCCGTGAGTGCTTCGCGCACCATCCTCGTGGTGGTCATCCGCGGGCGCGGAGCCGCCGGAATCGCTCGCGATGCTGCACAGCGCGCGTCCGCGACACACACGAAGCGCTCAAATTATTATAGTTCGTCAGCATCGTTTCGATGAGCCTCTCTTTGGATAGCGCTCACATCGGCAATGCTCGACGGAAGTAGACTACTCGTTCAGTCTCCTCGAAACCCAATGCGCGATGGACCGCGTGCGCCGTGGAATTGTCGAGAAGAGCGTCCGACGCTATCTCACTACAGCCTTCGTGCAAAGCCCAGGACAGGACAGATTCAACGAGCGCACGAGCGACGCCCTTGCGCCGTGCCGCCGGCACAACATAGAGGCCCTCCAAAAATGCCACGGGTGAACTGCTTGCGCGGGGAGATCGCAGCACTCGAGCAGCGCATCGTTGACCTCACCAAGGCCGCTGTCATCGCTTGGGAGCCTCGCTCGTGACTCGACGCCTGTTGCGGCTGCCCTTGAACGGGCCGCTGCTACTCGACCTCGTGAGCCACGGCCGGCTGGGTTCGCCGGAGCGCTTGAGCCTGCCCCAGATCGAGCAGATCCGGCGCACGGTTCGGCGCGAACCCGAGGTCATGGTCAAAGTGACGGGGGGCGGGCGCAGCATACGCGCCGTCGCGGCCCATCTTGCCTATATCGGGCACCAGGGAGAAGTGGAGCTCGAGTCAGATCGGGGTGACCACATTACGGAAGGTGGGCAAAAGGAGCTCCTCGATACCTGGCACCTCGAGTTCTGCGCCGGGCAGTACCGATCGAAAGGCACCGCCCTGCTCGAATTCATCGAGGCATGGGCCCGTAAGCGCGGCTATCGCGAGATGGCGAGCGATGCGGAAATCGACAACGAGGCGAGCATCTTGCTGCATGGTCGGCGAGGGTTCGTCGAGGTTGGCCCAACCCGTGCATTTCCTCAAGACGCTTTGAATTCGGACTGGTCCACAGGCCGCGAGGCACGTATCACTGCGCCTCCGGACAGTGTCGTCGGACATCGCTTTCGCGTAGCGGCGAGCGTGCTCTTGTGCGCATGCGCGTTACTTCTCTCCGGCTGCATCTACTTCATGAAGCACACGCCCCCCGGGGCGTGCTCGAACGACCTCGGCTCGCCTGTCCGCAACTTCTGTGTAGTGGCTCCGGGAATTTTTTGGCGGGGCGCGCGACCGGGCCGATCGGATGCGCAGTGGCTCATCGATCACCGCGTCGGGACAATCGTAAGTCTGGAGCTCGATGTCCGGCGGGCGTTCGAGTCAGCCCGACCCGACCCTCATCTCACGCAATCCGTCACCTACTTCCAGGTGCGTGCCTTCAGCGCCGTGCAGGTCGTCACCCACGCCCATCTCGATGATCACGTGGCGCTCGTCCTTGCAATCATCGAGGAGGCGCCGAAACCTGTTTTCGTCAATTGTCGCGCTGGCGTCGACCGTACCGCGATGATGGCTGCGGCCTATCGCGTGCTCATCGAAGGCGTCAGTCCGGAACAAGCCGTAAGAGAGATGGAGCGCTTCCGGACTCCATGGGCCATGCTCAATGCTCACTACATCCGCTCTCTCACCGGCGCTCGAGCTGCCGCGATCCACCGCGATATGCAAGAGTGGGAATCTCGGTTGCGGCCGAGCGGACGTTTCGACTGTCGGGACGGTCAGTGCCGCTTCGAGAGACTGCGCGCGGAGCTCAACGTGAAGCCGACGCGACCGTAGGGAGCCGCTGTGATGCGGCAGCGCGAAGATGCTGCTGCGCTGCAATGAACGACTGACGCGCCGGCGAGCCGTGCTCCCTCCTCATGGGCCGGTCGAAAGAAGATTCGCAAGTCCGCGCTGGGCCTACGAAGGCGGTTCGTAAACTCGCCTTCGCGATGCGCGCGCGACGCCGGCGGTGGGCGCGGTTGGCTCCGTTCGGACATCGGGCGCTGGTTCGCCAGCGGCGGCCCTGCCGAGCAGCCGCATGAGAGCGATTTTTGATGTTTAACGTTATACGTTATAGTATGCGATGATGATCAAGAGCTTCAGGTGCGACGATACCCGCAAGCTCTTCGAGACCGGGAAATCGGCGCGGTTCGGCTCGATCGTCAAGGTTGCCACCCGCAAGCTCACCCAGCTCCAGGCGGCGGCGACGCTCGAGTTCCTGCGCTCACCACCGGGCAACCGCCTCGAGGCATTGAAGGGTGACCGCGAGGGCCACTACAGCATTCGCATCAACGACCAGTGGCGCATCTGCTTCCGCTGGACTGCCGCGGGGCCCGAGGATGTCGAAATCGTGGATTATCACTGAGAGTGTTGGACCCATGAGCTTCAAGAACGGCATGCGCGCGGTTCATCCGGGTGAGGTACTGCGTGAGGACTTCCTGCGCCCCACGGGTTTGACGGCCAACGCATTGGCGAAAGCCTTGCGTGTACCGGCTCCGCGTATCAACGACATTGTTCGCGAGCGGCGCGGTATTACGGCTGACACCGCCATGAGGCTCGCCCGGTACTTCGGGGGCGATGCGCAGTCTTGGCTGAACCTGCAGACACAGTACGACCTGCGCATTGCGGAGAAGGCCAGTGCGAGAAAGATCAGTCGAGAAGTGACGCCGCTGACCGATCATGCGGCGTGAGGCGTCAACGAAGACACCGTCTCACGGGTTCGGCGCGTAAACTTCCGCGAGATGCCGATTCTTGTTGCTCGAGACGTCGTCGACGTCAGCGTGCCCCGTCCCAGCGCGCGAGCGACCGTAGCACGGCAGGAGCTCATAGGGGATACCGCGCCAGAGCAGCGCGGAGATCACGACGTTGGTGTCAAGAACGATCTTCACCCGAGCCCTTGGCTTGCTGGGCCCGTGCGCGCCGTGCGGCGCGCACGGCCTTGATCTCGGCGTCGATCTCCTCCTCGCTCATGGGCTCGATGCCGGCGGCCTCGAGGGCCGGTGCGATGGAGAGCAGCCGATCGATGGCCGCAAGCTTGCGGGTCTTGGCCGTTAGAAAATCCACGAAGTCCTCGACCTGTGCTCGCCGTTCGGGCGGTAGGGCCTCGAGCTTCTCGATGAGAGTGGGATCAAGCTGAGCACTCATGCTCGGCCTCCTCCGCGACTAATGTTCGATGTCGCTTATTCTGCCAGCGTCGCGGAATGCCCGCTGCGAGGCTAGTGTAGTGTCCCTGAAATGACTTTACAGCTCACGTCTTTTGCCCCTCGGGAGGGTCGATCCAGGTTTGAGCTGCTCCATTTTGGCCCGCGCCCTGCCTATTTTCTCGATCATCTCCTCCACCG
>JBOHZR010000103.1:0-11187 GCA_050738595.1 Steroidobacteraceae bacterium
GCGTAAGGCCCATCCGCTACCGCGGCGCAGCGGCGCTCGCGCGGGACATCGAGAACGTGAAGGCTGCGGCGAGCGCAGCCGGGCTGCCCTTGGAACGTGTGTTTCTGCCGGCCACGGCGCCGTCAGGCGTCGGAGCGAACGAGTACTACTCGAGCGAGGAGGCGTATCTGCAGGCACTCGCGGGGGCGCTCGGCCAGGAGTACCGAGTGATCATCGACGCTGGCTTGCTCCTGCAGATCGACGATCCGGGCCTGTCGGAGGTCTTCTCCGATCCCTCGCTCGATGCGGCGGGTCAGCGCAGGCGGGCGCAGCTCTACGTCGAGGCGACGAATGCCGCGCTCGCGGGCATTCCCGCCGAGCGCGTGCGTTTTCATACCTGCTACGGGATCAACGAGGGGCCGCGCATCCACGAGGCAGATCTGGCACAGGTGATCGGTTTTGCGTTCGAGGTGAACGCTGTACTCGTGAGCTTCGAGGCCGCCAACCCCCGTCACGAGCACGAATATCACCTCTTCGAGCACCTGCGTCCCCCGGATGACAAGGTCCTCTGCCCCGGCGTGATCACCCACGCGAGCAATATCGTCGAGCACCCGGACCTCATCGCCGAGCGACTGCTGCGCTATGCGCATCTGGTCGGTCGGGAGAGGGTCGTCGCGGGCGCCGACTGCGGCTTCAGCTCACAGGCGACCTATCACACCGAGGTGCACCCGAGCGTCGTGTGGGCGAAGCTCGAGGCACTGGCCGAGGGGGCCCGCCGCGCGAGCGAGCGGCTGTGGCGGGGAGCTCCAGCAGAAGATCGATCAGCGCACTGACAGGCGCGCATATCGGCGGTTCGCCGATTGGCGCGCGAGAAGGGATGGCTCCGATTACGGAACAGCTGGCCTGATCAAACCGGGCTCATCGAATTCGAGGTCATTCACGCGCGGAGCGACCGGATGACAGACCATCTGCAACGGTGAATACGGCTGCAGGAGCCCCGTCGCTCGCGAGACGTTCGATGTGAGCCAGGCTTCCTGGTCATCCTGGCGAAGGATTGCGGGCATCTGTGCGGTGATGTTGTCGATCTCGGCCACTAGCGGATTGGCATCGACCGCGATCAGCGCACAGCTTTCGAGCACCTCGCCTTCGTTCGTCTCGGCCCGCTCCCACAGCGCTGCCAGGCCAAATACCATTCGATTCACCAGTCGGACGTAGTAGGGTTGATGATGTCCCGCCGCGGTGCGCTGCCACAGGTAGAAGCCCGCGACGGGCACGATTCCGCGCTGGCTATTGAGCCACGCCGTGCGCAGCTCGGGATCGGCTCGCAGGGTGTCGCATCGAACGACTCCGCGGGTGCTGTACGTGACGCCACCTCCCGTGGACTCGAGCGCAAGACCCCACCGCACCATCACGCCCTCGCGTTCGCGCTCGTGCATTCGCGCGAGCGGAATATTCTGCGAGATCGCGACGTTGAAGCGCGCCGAGAATCGCCACCACGGGTGCTCGACCGGGAGCGCGCTGCCCACTTCGCCCCGGCTGGGAATCACTAGTCGAAGGCTCACACGGGCAAGGGTACGGGTCGGCACCCTGCGAGAAAACCTGTCCGCGGCCGACGACACACGAGGACGATTCCCGCCGCGTTGCCGGTGACGTTCGGGGCCAGGGGCCAGAGGCACGCGAATTGCGAGGTTTGCTCGCTCAAAGGAGGACGTATGCATCGCAATCGACTCGTTGTTCTAGGTGCCATGCTGTGCAGCCTGTCGCTAGGCACCGCCATCGCGGCGGATCAGCATCCCGTCAAGGATTCCTATGTGACGACCAAGGTCAAGTCGGAGCTCGCCGGCGATTTTGGCAAGAGAGCGGCCCACATTCATGTCAAAACCAAGGATGGCGTCGTTGCGCTGACCGGGCGCGTGGATTCCGCTGACGCCAAGGACCGTGCGGAACACGACGCCAGGCATGTCGAGGGCGTCGTCGACGTGATCAACAAGCTCGAGGTGAAGCGCTGATCTCAGAGTGAGCGAACCGGATCGGCCAGCGCGCTGAAGGGGTGCATCAGCCGCGGGTATAGAAGGCGGCAGTGCGCTGTGCCATCCCTTTCGCGATTTCGGGATTTTCGCCTGCGAGAATATGCGCGTCTGCCCAGGCATCGGCGCTGGCGCGCATGAACGCCTTGCCATCTTCCGAGGCCATCCAGGCTTGCGCCTTCGTGGGGTCAACTGACTTGCCGCTTTGGACGTGCAGATCGAGGCCACGAAGTGTCAGGTCCCAGCCAACGCCCACGGCGGCGGGACCATATCGCGCCCAATGCGCATCCACATCCGCAGCATGAACGATGTGCTCGAGTGTCAGGCGCGTCCGCTTGCCCTCGGGCTCGAACCTGACGGTCACCCAGCTCATACCTCCTCCGAATTCCCACGTCAGATCGAGTGCCGAGGGCGGCTCGCATCGAGTGATCGTTCCTCCGGCATTGCCCTGGAGCTGGAAGCGCCCACCGGGCGTCAGATCGCCCTCGATCGGCAGAAACCAGCGCGGAATGCGTTTGCGATTGGTGAGTGCATCCCATACGTCTTCACGATCCGTGTCGTACGTGCGCACTGTAGTCACGACTCGAGCAGCCTTGCCCTCGTGGTCCCGATCCTCGAAGCGGCGGAACTCCGCCTCTGGCGAGTTGGCCATCATGATCGGCGCCTCAAGCGGCCGTACGCTGCTGCGCCGCTGGCGTCTGCATCCCCACCACTTCCGCGCGCAAGACAGGAAGACTGCGGGGATGATGCTCCTGGATGTAAGCGATGAATTTCTCCCGGATCTCGCAGCGCAGATCCCAGGATTTCGAGGAGTCCTGCGATGTGGCGAGCACCCGCAGCTGCATGGTTCGCTCGCTCGCGTCGGTAACCTGCAGGTTCCAGAAGCGCCGGTCCCATAGCGGACTCGCCTCGATGATCCGCTCGAGTGCCTTGCGACCCTCCTCGAGGGGAAACGAATAGTCGACCCAGACGAATACCGACCCGAGCAGCTGGGCCGAGTTGCGCGTCCAGTTCTGGAAGGGCTTCTCGATGAAGTAGGTGAGCGGCAGCACGAGCCTACGGTCGTCCCAGATGTGCACGACCACGTAGCTCAGGGTGATCTCCTCGATGCGGCCCCATTCCCCGTCGACGATCACCACATCATCCTGTCGGATCGGCTGCGCGAGCGCGATCTGGAACCCTGCGATGAGATTCGCAAGGGTCTTCTGACCCGCGACACCAGCGATGATGCCCACGATGCCTGCGGACGCGAGCAGGCTGGTTCCCACGTGGCGCACCTGCTGGAACAGCATCAGGATGCATGCCATGGAGAATAGGCCTATGGCGACATACACCACGCGCCCGAGCACATGCACCTGGGTGTACAGCTTGCGCGCCTTCAGGTTGTCGGAAGCGGTGATGTCGAACCGCAGCAGCAGCACCTGCTGTGCAGTCGTCACCGCCTGGAATAGCACGACGGTGATGGCGACGATCAGCAGCACGCTGCTGCCCTTGGCTGCGACGCTCGCGTAGGCGGGTGGCAAGCCCAGGATGGGCAACACGAAGATCAGGACGAGCACCGGCAGGATCACACGCAGGCCCCGTCCGAGCAGCGACACGAGCAGGTCATCGAATCGGCCGGTGGTCCGCGCCGCCCAAGCAGCCAGGTGCGCCTCGAGTACGCGGGTGAAGCGAAAGTAGAACCAAAATGCCGCTGCGAATATACCCAGGCCGAGGAGGGTATCCATGAGGTCGAGGATCAAGCCGATGCCTCGTGACGGCGACACCGACGCCAGCAGAGGCGCCAAGGCGAGATAGCCGCCGCAGATCCAGATGAGCAGGTACAGCGGCCCACCGAGTGCGCCGAGCGTATGTTGACGCAGCTTGGCCGTGGGGGCGCTCGATCTGCGCTTGCTGCGGATGAGGGCCGCCGCGATCGCGTTCGCAATCAGTATCAGGATCACCACGCTGCAGCTCAGCGCGATATCCGCCCACGTGACGGCCCCCAGCACGTGAGTGTTCATCCGCGGTCCGAACATCGCGGCCAGCCAGTCATTCCACGCTGCGATCGAAGCGCCGTCGATATCTCTCATCTGCCATGACCTCCAGAGTCAGCTCTGTGACGCCGAGCATAACCGACGCACCCGATTGCATGCGCAGGCCAGTGTGGGCAGCGCCACGGGATGCCCGGCAGGCTGCGTGGCTCGCGTACCTGGATAAAAGCACAGAAAACCTCGAGGCTGAGCCGTACGGCCGAGAAGGCCATTGCGGCTGCTCGCGCCCTCGGATGCGCCGTGACCCGGGTGAACCGGTGCGGCGAGGAAACTGTGGGGCGGGTCACATTTGTGGCGCGGCTCGCGCGTCGAGATCGTACGGAGTCGCGCATCACGCCGCGGAAATGCACGAACGGCTAGGCTAGCGACTTCTGCTTTGACGCGAGACGTTGGTTCCATAGATGTCACCAGCTGGACATACAACAGTCATTCAGCGCCTCCTGGAACGGCGTGTCCGAGAAGTGACGAAGGCGGAGGGAACCACTGCAACGATCGCGGTCATGGTCCGTGTCATTCCGCCGCCGAAGGCGCTGCTTCTATTCTCGGAGGCCGCGGTCGGGCAGCAGATCAGGCGGAACATTACCGCCGATATGCTCGAGGTCGAGGAGGCCGTCGATGAACACGAGGCCATGCGAAGACTGGCGGAATTCTGGCCGATCATCGTAACCGATAGTTTGGATCTCATCCGGAGAGTTCGCGGCGCCTCAGACGGGGGACGCGCAGCGTTCGTCATCTATGTTTCCGAGCTCGACGATGCGACCGAGCGGGAGGCCGGACTGGCCGCAGGCGCGGACGAATGCGTCGGCAGGCGCGCGAGCGATCGGGAAATCTGCGCACGTTTGTCGGCCGGACGGCGCGTCGTGGAGCTGGAGTCCGCTCTGCGCGTCACGCTCGAGGAGAACCGAAAATTATCTGCGACAGACGAGTTGACGCGGACGGCAAGCAGGAGGTTCTTCGGCAAGAACTTCCCGCGCGAAGTGGAGCGTGCGGCTCGTTACGGTCGAGCACTTTCGATCCTTCTCTGTGACATCGATCACTTCAAACGGATCAACGATACGTTGGGACACCCAGCCGGAGATCAGGTCCTAAAGCAGTTTGGCCGGAGGCTACAGCAGTTGCTGCGGCGCGGCGTCGATTGGGTGGCTCGCATCGGCGGGGAGGAGTTTGCCGTCGTGATGCCGGAGACGAACTATGAGAGCGCGCTCGAGGTCGCGCGCAAGTTGCGCTTCGGGATTGCGCAGACGCCATTCAAGGTGGATTCCAAGACGCTGCAGGTGACGGCGAGTTTCGGCCTCTGCGGGGTAGATCGAGTCGGTGCCGGCGAGCGCCGCCTCGCAGAGCGCATGCTGAAGGTGGCCGACCAGGCCCTGTATCGCAGCAAGAACGCGGGGCGCGACCGCGTCACCGCCACGAATCTCCCCAGATCGGACACATCCTCCCGCGCGGATGCGCGAACCGATCGGCCCTCGCGGGAAGCGCGGCGCGAGCCGACCCGAGTGATGCGGCGGCTGCGGTCCTGAATGAGCACAGGCTTCAGCGACTGCGACTTCAGCTCTTCAACCATTCGACGGTGCCGATTCCGGCGGCCGTCATGAGCGCCGATCCGCAGAGGTGAATCGCCACGGACGCACAGGCCACAAGCACCTGTCCGGCGCGCAGCAGCGCGACGAGTTCGGCAGAGAACGTCGAGAACGTTGTGAGCCCGCCGCAGAAGCCGGTCACGACAAGCAGCCGCCATTCGGGTGGCAGGGCGGCAAACGATGAGAAGAATGCGATCGCGGCGCCGATGATGTAGCCGCCGAGCAGATTCGCAGCGATCGTGCCGGGGGGGATATCGGGAAAGTAGTCGTTGAGCTTCATGCCGAGCCACCATCGCAGGAGTGCTCCGAGAACGGCTCCCACGCTGACGGCCACGATCGATTTCCACATGCACCTGGCCCTTCATAGTTGCCCCGGGCGGCTTCGATGAAAAGCCTGCTGCCGCCCCAGAGGATTCGCTCGCAATGGAGCGACCCCGAGCGTGCGCTACCTGATTGAGGGAGCGGTCCCCCATTGTTGAAAGGGCAGTCTACGGGCTGGTCCGTACGGAATCAACGCATGCCGTTGACGCCTGCGTGGCGCTTCCGTAGTCTCCCATAGAGCGGAACACATCGATCATCGTCCCGCGGCGTGGCTTTTAACCGACGGTCTGGGTAGCCGCGCGCAGCTCCTGCCTTCTGCCGAGATGGGTCTTGAGCCATCCCTCGAATTGCTCGCCAGGCATGGCTTTCGCGAAGAGCCACCCCTGCGCAAGTGTGCAGCGATACTCCTTCAATAAGCACCAGTCCTGCAAGGTCTCGACGCCCTCCGCGACGGTTTCGACGCCGAGCTTGCTCGCCATCTCGAGCGCCGAACGCAGGATGATCTGCAGGCTCTCACGCCCGTGGGCCCCATTGACGAATCCTTGCTCGATCTTGAGCTCCGTGAAGGGAATGCGCGCAAGCTGCTGCATGGACGAAAAGCCCGTCCCGTAGTCATCGAGCGACAACCGAAATCCCTTCAAGCGCAATCGAGTCAGGACACCCAAGGCGACCGTTGCCTCGTGCGGCAACGAGCTTTCCGTCACTTCGAGCACGACCTGGTCGGCCTTGAGCCCGTGCTGTTCCCTCAACTCACAGACCTCCTGGACGAGACCGGCCCGATCGAGCAGCAGCGGTGAAAGATTGATGGCTACCGTCAGCTCGAGCCCCTGGGCAGCCCACATCGCCGTCTGCCTCATGGCTTGCTCCATCACGCGGGCCGTGAGCGCATGAATGAGCCCGAATTGCTCGGCAACGCGGATGAAGCTATCCGGTCCGATCAGGCCGTGTACCGGGTGCTGCCAGCGAGCGAGCGCCTCAACGCCGCGGACATAGCCGGTATCGATTTCAACTTGCGGCTGGAAATGGACGACGATCTCGCCACGCTCGATGCCATTGCGCAGGGCCTCGGGGTCGACCAATTGGGCACGTGAGAGGCATTTCGGCTCCGCCGGAGCAGCAAACACATTTCTGAGCAACGAACCGAGAGCATCCAGAGCAACCGGTTTCTGCAGAGTACCGAGAATGCGAAGTCCCAGCGCAGTACCCAGGTCGCCGACCGAATGTATGAGTGCTCGCTCGCGCGAGGAGGCAAGAATAATTGGTGCCGGCAGCGCGCGCTCGCTCAGAGCTTCGAGCAGTTCCGCGCCGTCCATCGCAGGCATTTCGAGATCGATAATCAACAGCCCGGGCGGTGATACGATCCGATCGAGCAGCGCAAGCGCCTCGACGCCGTTTGGCGCCTCTTGTACCTCGGTGATGCCGAGCTCGCGACAGAAAGCCGCGACGACGGTTCTCTGCACGGCGCTGTCGTCGACAACCAGAACCGAATTGATCGTCGCTCCCGTGCCCGTCGAGCGCGAGCCCAGTTGAGCGGAGCGTTCAGGTCTTTCGGGTCCTTTCTTCGTCAGCACATGAGCCTCGGCAGGATGGCAGCGGCGCGCGCTTCGCAGTGCGAAGCGAAGGGGTCGGGCAACGCTGCGAGAGGTGCTTCGCACTGCGGGGCTAGGCAGCGTGTGCCTCAGTTCACGATATATCGACCCGCCGCGCGCAACCTTGAAACCATTCAAAGATTATGCACGTGATTTGCGTCACAGACGGACGAGGGGCAGAACGAAAAAGGTGCAATGGTGCCGCTCCATGGACATTTGACCATCGCAATCTGTGGCCGCCGCCTAATGTCAAATTGATTCTCGATCGCGCGAAAGAACCGTTGAGACATCGCGATGCCCCGCGGCCCTCGAGATGACCAGATCACTTCTCTGGAGGAGATGAAATAGGCGAGCGGGCGCGCGCGGGCGCGCCGACGCGCGGTCCGAGCCCACGTACGTCGAAGTCAGGCGACGGCTGTCCACGTTTGAGCCCGTGTTACAGCCTCGAGAGGGTCGGTGGGACATCGGGTCAACGTTGTCAGAGGATGTAGCCCAGTTCGAACCAGAGCTTGTGAGTGTCTGTCGCGAAGCCCTTGGCCGTGTAGTCGCCATACGCGATGAGCGCCGAGAGCTTGCCCCAGCTCCCCTTGAGCATCGCGTCAATCTCCGTCCCGTAGTCCAGGCCGAGCCGCTGCGAATGGAAGTCGTGATACACCAACGTTGCGGCGAAGCTGTCGAAGAGCCGGACTCTCCTCGTCGCGTACCCGATACTCGCGTAGCGATCGTCGATCCCGTTCGGCGGAGTGGTCAGAAACTGATCGACCCACCCCTGGAAGATGTGCAGAGTCGCAAGTGGGGTGGTGAAACCCTTCGTGCCGTTCCCGTCGAGCACTTCGATTCCTACCGTGGCGCGGAAGCTCTGTAGGCCTGCGGACAGCTCGCCCTGGTAGTAACTGTCGCTGAAGCGCAGCGGATTGTTCGCATTCTGACGTTGCTGCGCATAGGAGGCGGAATAGCCGAGATCGAACAGTCCGAGTGAGCGGCCTCCCGAGAAGCGAGCCCCGTAGGTGCGTGTGGAATCGGTAGGGTCGATATCGAAGTCGAGAATGTAGGTAAAGCCTACCAACTTGCCGAAAGGGGTCTGGTACGCGGCGTTCGCGAGGTAGTTGTTCCCCGGATAGGTCCCCTGCGGCGAGTCATGACCGTACACGCGATTGACGCGGTTCAGATATGTGAGGTCAACCGTCAAACCCGGGATCGAGGTATTGATCAGCTGTGCGGCGTCGAACGTCTGCTCGAGCTGACGCCAGTTAACGCTGCCGATGAAGCGCTGATCGTCGAGATTGATACGCTCGCGCCCGACGATGAGCGTCGTCCTGGGAATCGAGGTATTGAGCAGTTGCAGCCGGTTGAGCCCGTACTGCTCGGGGTCGGCCACCGTCGGATACTGAGTCTGGTGGTTGAGCGTGCTGTTGTAGTCCGAGGGGAGCGGTACGAGTGCCACGCCTTCGGCGAGAAGGGAGGTATCCCAGGCCGCGCCCGTTTGGAAGCCGAAGCGGCCGCGAATCGTGTCCGCCTCGGCCGCTTCGTCCTTGCCGTACTGTCCCACATCCTCTGAACGCGCGCGGAGATCGATGAGGGGCTTCGTGCCCTCGAGCGCCTCGAGCAGAGAATCGCTGTCCGCGGCGAATGCGCATCCCGAGGCGAGTATTAGAATCGCCACACCAACCCCGAGCACGCAAGCCGCTGCGGTCGCTCTACAGACCGGAGTCAAGCTTATGACGCTCCGTTGTTGTCGTGCTGGGTGCATCAGTCGGCAGGTACGACCGATACACGCGATGCTTCGCCTGGCTCCTGTGGTAATGCCCAAGTGAGCCACTGCCGCTGCAGCCCGAGTACGAGCGCGAGGGCGAGCGCCGCGAGGATGCCGAAGGTCGCGAAGCCGAGTTGGTAACTGCCCGTGTCCGCGCGTGCGATCCCGAAGATGACGGGCAGATAGAAGCCGCCGATTCCGCCCGCCGCGCCGACGATCCCTGTCATGAGACCCGTCTTTCCGCGCCATCGATGCGGCACGAGCTGAAAGGTCGCGCCGTTACCGAGCCCGAAGCAGAGGTAAAGCGCCGCGAGAAGAACGACACCGCCGACGAGCGACGGCATGAGTGCCGCGAATGCAAAGTTGCAACAGGCGATCCCGAAGAGCAATGCGAGAAGCGCTTTCACTCCCGATATCCGATCGGCTATCAGACCTCCAAGGGGCCGCACCATCGCGCCGGTGAACGACAGCGCCCCCATGACGAGGCCCGCGCCGACCTTTGAGATTCCGTATTGCGTGGTGAGTAGCAGCGTGACGTAGGAGGACATGCCAACGAATCCGCCGAAAGTGATGCTGTAAATCAGCATCACGACCCAAGTGTCCCGGTCCCCGAGAACGGCCAAGTACTTGCGCGGCAGAACCGCGAGCGCAGCGACCGAGCCCATGACGGGGAGCAGCAGAGCACCGGAGCTTCCCGTGCCGAATGCGTGTGAGCCCACGAGGAGCACGAGTGCGATAAGGGTCGCGAAGGCGAGGGCGAATCCGCCGAATTGGCGAGGCGCGCCCTCGCTCTTCGCGCTGCGGTCATCCGCCCAGCCGTAGACCGCCGCGGCCGCTGATGCGAGGAGCGGCAGCACCGCGGCCGTCGCGTGCTGCCAGCCGAAGCGCTCGGCGAGGCCGGGAAATACGAAGCCGTCGAGGACGGCTCCGATATTTCCGGCGGCGGCGAGTCCAAGGACAAGGCCCTGGATACGCGCCGGATAGCTGCTGCCTGCCAGGGGCAGTGCGACAGCAAAGCTTGCGCCGGCTACGCCGAGGAAAGTGCCGAGGAAGAGCAGCGACAGATAGCTCGGCATGGACGGTACGAGCAAGACGCATGAGGGCACGGCGGAGAGCGCGATGCCGAGCAGCGCAAGCCGCCGGCCGTCGACGAACTGGAAGAGATTACCGAGCGACACACGTACGATCGCTGCCGCGAGAACCGGCACCGCGACGAGGAAGGCCGAGTCAAGCGGCGAGAGCGCAATCTGCTTGGAGATGAAAGGCGCGAGTGCGCCGAACATCACCCACGCAGTGAACCCGGTATCGAAGTACACGAAGCAGGCGAGCAGCGACTTCCAATTTCCGCGCCGCAACGATTCGATCAAGTCCCTCATGCTTGGCTCCCACAACAGAACGCCAGTCGCCCTTGCAGGCAGTCGCGAAACGCGAGCGCGCGTGCAAGATCGGACGAGCAAACAGAAGCGCCGCTAACCGTACGCACATCGGGGGCGTACGAGTTGGCGGCGTTGCCTTACAGACTCGGCTTGGAGACCTGCCGACGCAGGTGTTGGCTCACGAGGCTATTGCTGCAAGCGTCATGCCACGACGGGGAGTCTCACAACATCTCCGTACGACCAGGGACTTACGCGTGACGAGCGGAGCACGTGAGCACGGGAGCACGGAACGGAGCGCAAAGCGCTGATTCAAGGCGGGGCAATCGCCTCGCGCGCGCACTGTGCGTGTGCACGCGCGTGCATTGCGCGCTGGCCGACGTTCCCCGTGGGGCGGCGCGGTTCATCTCGCCACAGTGCAGCTGGAATCCAGCAAGAGTTCCCCGGTGGGCTCGTCCCTCCCGGCAAGCACCACGAAACCCGGCCCTTCTTTGAATTGCGCGCCGGCGACAAGCAGCGTGTACTCCGCCAT
>JBOHZR010000104.1:0-2454 GCA_050738595.1 Steroidobacteraceae bacterium
ACGGTGCGCAGCCTGGCAATATCGTCGGCGCAATTGCCAACGAAGCCGATCTCGATGGTTCGCAAATCAATGGCGTGGAGATCTGCGAAGATCACAGCTTCGTGCGGCTGCCTGCAGACGTGCCGAAAGAGGCGCTGGATAGGCTGGCGCGCGTGCGCGTGCGCGGACAGGAGTTGGCGCTGACGCGTGTAGAGCGCCGACCGCGGCGTGGCAAACCCTATCGCGGCCGTGAATTCAAACCTCGAGCGCGATAGAGAAAATCTCCTAGAGACCGCCGACACCGACGCGGTGAGTTGGACAGCACCCGCCATGCGCCTAATGAAATATGAAAGGCCGAATGACAGCTCGGGTGGGTAAGACCCAAACCGGCGAGAGTGGGCCACTTCCGGACGCTGCGGTGTAATTCGGACTGCCCGTTTGCGGTCGTTCGCGGGCCACGTATGCCACCTGGACCAATCTCCGAAAGCGACACATCCAATGGCTGGGAGGCGATTGCCGGAGAGTTTATCGCGCATCGAGCGCGGTCGCGGATCGGCGTCGGGGTGGTACGTGCCTGGGCACAGTACCTACCGCGCGGCGCATCGATCCTTGACTTGGGCTGTGGTTCAGGCGTGCCGATTTCGGAAGCGCTGATGGACGATGGCTTCGTGGTCTACGGCATCGACGCCTCGCCGACGCTGGTTGCTGCGTTCCGAGAGCGCCTTCCATCCGCACCTGTCGCATGTGAACCAGCCGAGACCTCCCAGATGTTCGGCAGAACATTCGATGGCATCCTGGCCGTGGGGCTCATGTTCCTGCTGCCGGAGGGTACGCAGAGAGACCTGATACGCGACCTCATGACCGGCCGCGAATCGCGATCGTTGGGGGCGGAAACCTACGCCGCGATCCTTGCCGAAGCGGGCCTCGTGCTGAACGGGGACGCCACAGATGAAGGTGATACCTACTATTATCGCGCGGTGAGGCGCGACTGCGGGCGAGCGCGCACGCAGAAGTGAGCCCAAAAGCTGGCAATGCTGAAGGAGCGCCTCGTGAATATCTTCCAGAGATCGATCATGCTCGCCGGGGCCGGCGTCTGGACTCTCAGAGACGAGCTTGCTTGCCGCATGACAGGGTTATCCCTCAGCGGACCGGGCAGGGTCCGGGAGACATCCGATGACGCCTGAGATGTTTCGTGAGCTGGTCCGGCACCTACCTGGAGCGAGCGAAGGCGAGCACCACGCACACGCCGATCTTCGCGTCGGCGGGCACATCTCGCCACGCTCCTCCGGTGATTGAGGAGCCGGCATTCGGCAGATTCTAGATGCCGCGACCGCAGGTGGTCAAAGCACTGACCGCGGCCACCCTCGGAAACCACGTCAGGGATATCGAATCATGAGCAGCGCACCTCCGCCCATCTCCGTGCTCTACCAAATCGGCACGGGACACTATCTCTCACAAGCATTGCTGCTCGCCGCCAAGCTGGATGTCGCTGAACTCCTCAAGAACGGGCCCCGCCAGGCAGATGAGCTTGCAGAACTCTGCAGCGTGCATGCGCCGGCTCTAAAGCGGGTCTTACGGTTGCTCGCGAGTGTGGGTGTTTTCCTCGAAAACGAAGACGGGAGCTTCGGATTGACGCCCGTCGGAGAGTTGATGCACACCGCACCCGGGCGCGCCTTCGTACAGCTATTCGCTGGGGATTTCGTGCAGCGCCTCTGGAGCGACCTGCCTTACGTCGTGCAAACCGGCAACACGGCTAGCGAGAAGATGGGGATATCCTCCTTTGAGTACCTCGCGAGCCACCCAGACGAAGGAGCAAACTTCGACCTGGCGATGAGTGCAGGGACCAGCGTGGCTGCTGTTGCCGTGGCCGCCGCCTACGACTTTTCACCGTTCCACAAGGTCGTCGACGTAGGGGGAGGCCGCGGTGCGCTGCTCGAGGGCATACTCAATGCGTACCCGGACCTGCACGGAATACTCTTCGACCTGCCTCGGGTCGTCGAAGCGGTCCGCGAACGCAACTCCAAACGTTACGAGATCGTAGGCGGCGACTTCTTCGAGTCGGTTCCACCGGGCGGCGATGGCTATATCCTGAAGCACGTGATCCACGATTGGAACGACGAGCGCGCAGCAGCCATTCTAAAGATCGTCCACCGAGTGATGCCGCCACACGGTAAGCTTCTGATCGTCGAGGGGGTCTATCCACGACGCATCGATCAGTCTCCGCAAAGCCGTGGAGCGGCATCGAACGACGTCAACATGATGGTCGCGACCGGCGGTCGGCAGCGTTCGGAACAGGAGTTTCGCACGCTATTTGCAGCCTCAGGATTCCTCCTCGCACGCATCATCCCCACGCAAGGGCCGAGCGTGATTGAGGGCGTTCAGGTCTAGTTGAGGAAGCCCCCGGCCTGTGCTGGGGGCTCTTGCTCATCCGACAGGATCCACTTACCGGCGGCTGACCTGGACGCTGGTTCCTCC
>JBOHZR010000105.1:0-9241 GCA_050738595.1 Steroidobacteraceae bacterium
TCGAACTCGCAGGCCTGGCCGATCACGATCGGCCCGGCGCCGATGATCAGGATGGTTTGGATGTCGGTGCGCTTGGGCATTTCAGCGTGCCTCCTGCATGGAGCGCGCGAAGCGCTCGAACAAGTAACGGATGTCGTGCGGACCGGGGCTTGCTTCAGGATGTCCCTGGAAACAGAATGCGGGACGGTCGGTCAGCGTGAAGCCCTGCAACGATCCGTCGAACAGCGAGACATGGGTCGCGTGCGTGTTCGACGGCAACGTTGCGGGGTCGACCGCGAAGCCATGGTTCTGCGACGTGATCAGCACGCGACCGTCGTCGAGATCCTTCACCGGGTGGTTGGCGCCGTGGTGGCCAAACGGCATCTTGAGGGTCCTTGCGCCCAGCGCCAGACCCATCAACTGATGGCCGAGACAAATGCCGAACAGTGGAATTTTCGCATCCAGGAATGCGCGGGTCGAGTCGATGGCGTAATCGCAAGCGGCGGGATCGCCGGGACCGTTCGACAGCAACACGCCATCGGGTTGCATCGCCATCACCTCGGCCGCAGGCGTCTGCGCCGGCACCAGCGTGATGTCGCAACCCTGCTCCGCCGCGAGCCGCAGGATGTTCTGCTTCACGCCGAAGTCGTACGCCACCACCTTGTAGTGCAACGCCGGCTCGCGGAAGGCCTGGGCATCCAGGCCATACGAACCTTCGCGCCACGCCCGGCGCTCGCGAATGCTGACCGCCTTGGCAAGGTCCGCGCCGCTCAACCCTGGAAAGGCATGCGCCTTCGCCACCGCTTCCCCGGCATCGATGGAATCGGCCGCGATGATGCAGCCATGTTGCGCGCCCTTGTCACGCAGGATGCGGGTGAGCTTGCGGGTGTCGATGCCGGCGATCGCCACGATCCTGCCGCGCTCGAGGAACTCACCGAGCGTCTCGGTGCGCCGCCAGCTGCTCGCAAGCGGCGGCAGGTCGCGGATGATCAGACCCGCGGCGAAGATCTGCGCCGACTCCAGGTCTTCCGGCGTGCAGCCGGTGTTGCCGATGTGCGGGTAGGTGAGCGTGATGATCTGACGAGCGTAGGAGGGATCGGTGAGAATTTCCTGATACCCCGTCAAGGCGGTATTGAAAACGAGTTCGCCGGTGGTGTTGCTCTCAGCTCCGATTGACTGGCCGCGGAAGATCGTGCCGTCCGCGAGTGCCAGCACCGCCGGTCCATTCACCCGAGATTTCCCCTCGTGAAGCCTGCCGCGCAGGCTTCTCCGTTCATCTGACTGCCGCCGATATGGGTACCGTGCGGCCGCTCTTCAAGCACGTACCGCAGATGTACAAAGCGGGAGGAGTCCGACAGCCGAACATCCTCCCGCCTTGTATGGACTAACCCTTGCGGATTACGAGCGAAATTCTACTGAGGAACGGGGCGGACTGTCCATCTGCCTTTCGAGCCATCCGAGTGTCGCTCGACCTGCGGAACCGCCGCGGAAGGCAGTGTCAAGTCATTGTTTTAGCAAGACGTCCCGCATCGAGTAGAGCCCCGGCGGGTGGCGCGCGAGCCACACCGCGGCATCGAGCGCTCCGCGCGCGAAGACGCCCCGGTCGGCTGCCCGATGACCGAGCGTCACCTGCTCGCCCGGGCCGGCGAAAAGCACGGTGTGCTCCCCGACGAGGTCCCCGCCCCGCACGACCGCGAAGCCGATGTCCCCCTCACGGCGCGCCTGTCCGCCCGCCATCCGATGCACCAGGCCGGCCGGATCGATCGCCACGCCGCGCACTTCAGCGACCGCATTGCCGAGCGCGAGCGCTGTACCGGACGGTGCGTCGCGCTTGTGGCGGTGATGGGCCTCGATGATCTCGATATCGAAATGCGCCGGCAGCGCGCAGGCGCACTGTCGCGCGAGCTCGATCAGCAGAGTGATCCCGAGGCTCGTGTTCGGCGCGACGAGCAGCGCGATGTGCTTTGCCGCGCGCTCGAGCTCGTGCTGCACGTCGGCGCGAATACCGGTCGTGCCGATCAGCAGCGGCCTGCCGACCGCGCAGCAGGCCGCGAGGTTGGCCGCCGACGCGAGGGGGTGCGAGAAATCGAGCGCTACATCGCATGCGGCGAGCCCGGCCGGCAGGTCCGCGCTGAGCTCCACGCCGAGCTCGCCGACACCGGCAACCTCCCCGAGGTCGCGGCCTGCGAGCTCGCTCGAGGGCGAGACCACGCCGGCCTGGACCGTGATGTCGGAGCGGTCACGGGCCGCATGGACGAGCGAGCGGCCCATCCGCCCGGCGGCGCCGATGAGCGCCAAGCGCAGCATCCGATGCCCCTCCCCGTGGGTGCGGTGGCCCTCGGCGGGGGTGCGATCGCCCTCGGCCGGGGCGTGCGTCGCCATCAGGCGCTCCGGTCCGAGAAGAACCGCTTCACACCGTCGAGGAATCCCTTCTGCCGCGGCGCATGGCGGTGCGCGTCCTGGCCCTCGCCCTCGAGGGAGTCCTCGAGCTTGCGGATGAGCTCGCGCTGCTCCGCGGACAGATGCACGGGCGTCTCGATGACGACCCGGCAAAACAGGTCCCCGCGCGCTCCCCCGCGCACGGGCTTGACGCCCTTGTCGCGCAGCCGGAATACGCGCCCCGATTGCGTCTCCGCCGGAATCTTGATCGTCACGTCGCCATCGAGCGTGGGCACGCCGAGCGTGCCGCCGAGCGCCGCCGTCGCAAAGCTGATCGGAACCTCGCACGAGAGATGCTCGCCGTCCCGCTCGAAGATCGAATGGTCGCGGACATGAACCTCGACGTAGAGGTCGCCCGGCGGCCCGCCGTTGCGGCCGGCCTCCCCCTCGCCCGCGAGGCGGATCCGATCCCCGGAATCGACGCCCGGGGGCACCTTCACGGAGAGCCTCTTCGTGCGCCGGACACGGCCCTGCCCGAGGCACGTGTCGCACGGATTGC
The DNA here is from genome assembly GCA_050738595.1 of Steroidobacteraceae bacterium. GTDB lineage: Bacteria > Pseudomonadota > Gammaproteobacteria > Steroidobacterales > Steroidobacteraceae > JASHUC01. Next base: position 2,918 of record JBOHZR010000105.1, read on the forward strand.
GAACGATCGTGCCGGCGCCGCGGCAACGCGGACACGTCTGCTGCAGCTGAAAGAAGCCCTGCGAGATGCGCACCTGTCCGGTGCCCCCGCAGGTATCGCACGTCGAGGGATTGCTGCCTTTCGCAGCACCCGTCCCATGGCACGTCTCGCACTCGTCGAGCTTCGCGACATCGAGCTCGACCGCATGCCCGAACACCGCCTGATCGAGCTCGAGCTCGAGCTCGTACCGCAGGTCGGCTCCGCGGAACACCTGGGAACGCCCCCGGCGCGCGCCGCCGAAGATGTCGCCGAACACGTCTCCGAAAATGTCGCTGAACGCATCGCCCGGCCCGAAGCCGCCCCGGGCGCCCGCGCCGCGGCTCGCCGCCTCGACCCCCGCGTGCCCGAACTGATCGTACGCTGCCCGCTTCTCGCGATCGGAGAGGACCTCGCAGGCTTCCTTCGCCTCTTTGAACCGCTCCTCCGCCTCCTTGTCGTTGGGATTGCGGTCGGGGTGGTACTTCATCGCGAGCCGGCGATAGGCCTTCTTGATCTCCGCCTCGGTCGCGCTCTTGGGTAGGTCGAGAACCTTGTAGTAGTCGCGCTTTGACATGCCTGCCTGAATCATTCACTCCTCATGCGCACACCGCCGCTGCTCACGCGCACGCCGCGCCCCCCTCACCCTCGTGACATGCCGGCACGGGGGTCAAGGGGACACGGCGCGAGCACGGCGCGCGCAGTCCGGGGCGGCCACCCGGGACGACACGCGGAGCAGGACCGCGCGGCGTGTCGCCGGTATGGCGGGCCCCGACTCTACGAGGCTTTGCGGTTCTTGTCCTGGACTTCTTCGAACTCGGCGTCCACCACATCGTCCTTGCCTGCGCCCGATGCCGCACCGGGCCCGCCGGCCCCGCCCGCGGCCCCCGCTGCTCCGGGACCACCGGCTGCACCCGAGGCGCCCGGTCCGCCCGCTGCGCCGCCGCCCGCCTCGCCGTAGGCGCGCTGCGCGATGGCGGCGGAAGCCTGCGCGAGCGCATCGGCCTTCTTGTTGATCACGTCCCGGTCATCGCTCTTCAGCGCCGAGCGCAGATCGGACACCGCCGATTCGACGCGCGCCCGCTCCTCGCCGGAGACCTTATCGCCGAGGTCCTTCAGGGACTTCTCGACCGCGTGGATGAGTCCGTCCGCCTTGTTGCGCACCTCGACGAGCTCGCGGAAGCGTTTGTCTTCCGCGGCATGCGCCTCCGCGTCGCGCACCATGCGCTTGATCTCCTCGTCGTTGAGGCCGCTCGAGGCCTTGATGACGATCTTCTGCTCCTTGCCGGTCGCCTTGTCCTTCGCCGAGACGTTGAGGATGCCGTTCGCGTCGATGTCGAAGGACACCTCGATCTGCGGCATGCCGCGCGGGGCCGGGGGAATGTCGCTCAGGTCGAACTTGCCGAGCGACTTGTTGTCGGCCGCGCGATCGCGCTCGCCCTGCAGGACGTGAATGGTGACCGCGGTCTGACTGTCGTCCGCGGTGGAGAAGACCTGCGATGCCCGCGTGGGAATCGTCGTGTTCTTCTCGATGAGCTTGGTCATGATGCCGCCGAGCGTCTCGATACCGAGCGACAGCGGGGTCACGTCGAGCAGCAGAACGTCCTTCACATCGCCGGCGAGCACGCCCGCCTGAATCGCCGCGCCGACCGCGACCGCTTCGTCCGGGTTCACGTCCTTGCGCGGCTCCTTGGCGAAGAAATCCTTGACGTAGCGCTGCACGAGCGGCATGCGCGTCTGGCCGCCGACGAGGATGACTTCGGCCACCTCACCCGCGGAGAGTCCGGCGTCCTTGAGCGCGACGCGGCAGGGCTCGATCGTCTTCTTCACCAGGTCCTCGACGAGCGACTCGAGCTTCGCTCGCGTGAGCTTGATGTTGAGATGCTTCGGCCCCGAGGCATCCGCCGTGATGTACGGCAGGTTCACATCGGTCTGCTGCGTCGAGGAGAGCTCGATCTTCGCCTTCTCGGCGGCCTCTTTCAAACGCTGCATCGCGAGGGGGTCCTTGCGCACGTCGACGCCCGACTCGTTGAGGAACTGCTCCGCGAGGAAATTGATGATGCGCAGATCGAAGTCCTCGCCGCCGAGGAACGTGTCCCCGTTCGTCGAGAGCACCTCGAACTGCCGCTCGCCATCGACCGCCGCGATCTCGATGATCGAGACGTCGAACGTGCCGCCGCCCAGATCGTAGACCGCGATCTTGCGGTCGCCGCCCTGCTTGTCGAGCCCGTAGGCGAGTGCCGCCGCCGTCGGCTCGTTGATGATGCGCTTGACCTCGAGGCCGGCGATGCGACCGGCGTCCTTGGTCGCCTGGCGCTGCGAGTCGTTGAAGTAGGCGGGCACCGTGATGACCGCCTCGCTGACCGTCTCGCCGAGGTAGTCCTCGGCGGTCTTCTTCATCTTCATCAGCACGCGCGCGGAGATCTCGGGGGGCGCCATGCGCTTGCCCCGCTCCTCGACCCATGCATCGCCGTTGTCCGCGCGCACGATCTTGTACGGCACCATCTGGATGTCGCGCTGCACCACCTCGTCCTGGAACTTGCGCCCGATGAGGCGCTTCACCGCGAAGAAGGTGTTCTGCGGATTCGTGACGGCCTGGCGCTTCGCCGGCTGGCCCACGATGACCTCGTTGTCCTTGGTGAAGGCCACGATCGAGGGGGTCGTGCGATCGCCCTCGCTGTTCTCGATCACCCGGGGCTTGCCGCCGTCCATGATGGCGACACACGAATTCGTCGTGCCGAGGTCGATGCCGATTGTCTTGGCCATTGGGTTACTCCGAAACGCTCTCGTTTGCGCGAGCTGCTCGCTGAAGAACAAATGTGATGAGCTGGATGGGTTCGACTCGCCGCGATTCAAGGCCCCGCTGCTGAAATGGTCGCAGACTCCGCGCGAGCTCAGCGCCCGCCGGAGCGGCCCCGCGCGACGATGACCCGCGCCGGCCGCAGCAGCCGTCCATTGATCTCGTAGCCCCGCTGCACGACCTGCAGCACGGAATTCGGCTCCGCCGTCGCCGAGTCCTGCATGAGAACGGCCTCGTGCCTGGCCGGATCGAAGGGCTCACCGTGCGGATCGATCGCCTGGATGCCGAGCTTCTCGAACGCTTTGGCGAGCAGCTTCAGCGTCGCCTCCTGGCCGCAGGCCATGCTGCGGGCGGCCGCGACCGGGTCGGCGGCCTCCTGATCCGCGCTCGCTACGGCGAGCTCCAGGCTGTCCTTCACGGGCAGCAGCTCCGTGGCGAACTTCTCGAGCCCATAGCGGGTCGCGCTCTGCACGTCGCGCTGGGCGCGCTTGCGAATGTTGTCGAGCTCCGCGACCGAACGCAGATACTGGTCGCGCAGTCCCTCGGCGCGCTGTTCGGCTTCCCCGAGCGCCTTTTGCAGCTCCTCGAGCTGCGCCATCGCGGAGGACGGCCGGACGAGCGCCTCGTTCGGCGCGCCGGTCTCGTCGGTCTCCGTGAGCTCCCCACCGGACATCAAACCCTCCTGAGAGAATGACTTGGCCGTCGAGCCGCGCGGCGGCAGACGGGGCTTGCCTGTACCGGGGGCTTCCTGAGGGGTCAGCGGCGGGAATTCAAGGCCGCGCCGAGCAGTTTCGCGGTCACGTCCACGATCGGAATGACCCGCTCGTACGCCATGCGGGTCGGGCCGATGACTCCGAGCACGCCGACGACCTGATCGCCGAGGCTGTACGGAGCCGTGACGAGGCTGCAGTCGTCGAGAATCTGATACCCGGACTCGTGGCCGATGAAGATCTGGATTCCCTGCGCCCGCAGGCTCTGATCGAGCAGGTACAGGAAGTCCCGCTTCTCGTTGAACGCCTCGAACAGTCGCCGCAGCCGCTCGACGCTCGAGAGCGCCGCGACCCCCATGAGATTGGTTTCCCCTGCGATCAGGTACTCGAGCCGCTGCTCGTGCCCTGCGTCGAACACCTGCTGGGCCATGGAGATCGCATCGAGCATGATCTGATTCAGATGCTCGCGGGTCTCGGTGAGCTCGGCGAGGATCTCCTGGCGCACCTGCGGGAGTGTGCTCCCGCGGAATTTCTCATTGAGGAAGTTCGACGCGCGCCGCAGCTCCTCGGCGGAGTAGTAGCGCTCGAGCTGGATGATGCGGTTCTGCACCTCGCGATCGTCGAGCACGAGCACCGCCAGCACCCGATTCTCCGAGAGCCCCACGAACTCGATCTGGCTGATCGAGGCCTGCTGCGGGCTCGGCAGCGTCACGACTCCGGCGAGACTCGTCACGGTCGAGAGCAGCTGCGAGGCTGCGGCGGCGAGCGACTTCGAGCTCTCCCCGTGAGTCTCGAGCATCTGCCGGATCTCCGATTCGATCTCCGGGTCCGTGCCGGACTCGAGCGGCCGCCCCCGCAAGAGCGTGTCGACGAAGAAGCGGTAGCCCTTGTCGGTCGGAATGCGTCCGGCAGAGGTGTGCGGCGAGGCGACGAAGCCGAGCTCCTCGAGATCGGCCATGACGTTGCGGATCGTCGCGGAGCTCAAGTTGAGCCCGCTATCGCGCGACAGCGCGCGTGAGCCGACCGGCTGTCCGTCGCGGATGTAGCTCTCGATGAGCACTCGCAGCAGGCTCGCCGCCCGCTCGCTCAGCGCTTCGTCCCGGCCTTCGTGTGCCATAGCTGGACTATGAAACTAGCGACGCCCGGCCCGACCGTCAAGCAAGCATTTCCCTGAAGGCTCCCATCGCGCCCGGACTGCGCTCCCCGCGATGTTTTCGCGGGCCGATCGATTAATTTGCGATGCCGCGCGCTTGGGACAAGCCGGTGTCCATGCTACAAAGGCGCGCCGGCTCGTCCGGCCGCCGTATTTGGGTCGCACCGAGACTTCGACATGGCTTTTCCCGTGCGCGTTTGCGCGTTCGTCGGCAGGTTCACGGACCCGCGCGTGGAGGAGTCCACGGCGATGCTCCTGCCTCATCTGACCTCGCGCGGCATCGAGGTGATCGTGAGCGCGGCGCTCCCGGAGCGCCTCGCCGCTGCGGCCGCGCTCGTGCCGGTCGAGCAGATCGGCGCCCGCGCGGACCTCGTGATCGCGATCGGAGGCGACGGCACCCTGCTCTATGCGGCGCGCCTCGTCGCCCGCCACGGCGTTCCGCTGCTCGGCATCAACCGCGGGCGGCTCGGATTCCTCACGGATGTGATGCCGCAGGACGTGCTGGCCTGCGTCGACGCTGCGCTCGCCGGCGCGAGCGAGCTCGACCGGCGGCCGCTGCTCGAGGCGCGGCTGGGCGCGGCGAGCCCTGCGGCGCCAACGTGCCTCGCGCTCAATGATGTCGTGCTCCAGAAGCTCGCGACCGGCAGAATGATCGATTTCGAGACGTGGATCGACGGGCGCTACGTCAACACCCATGCTGGCGATGGCATCGTCGTCGCGACGGCAACGGGCTCGACGGCCTATGCGCTCTCTTGCGGCGGACCGATCGTCCAGCCGAACCTCGACGTACTCGTGCTCGCGCCGATCTCCCCGCATACGCTCTCGGATCGCCCGGTCGTCGTCTCCGCGCGGTCCCGCATCGAGTTCCGGCTCGCGGGCCCGGCGGAGTCGCAGGGTCAGGTCGTCTGTGACGGCACGGTGCTCGGGGAGCTCGCTGCCGGGGAGCGGATGTGCGTGGAGCTGGCGCGCGATGAGGTCACGCTGCTGCACCCGACGGGCTACGACTATTTCCGCCTGCTGCGCTCCAAGCTTCACTGGGGCCGCGGCAGCGTCGATCACTCACGCTGAGGCGGCGAGCTTGCTCACTCATCTGCAGATTCGGGATTTTGCGATCGTCGATGCCATCGAGCTCGAGCTCAGGCCGGGCCTGACGGTGCTCACCGGTGAGACCGGGGCCGGCAAGTCGATCGTGGTCGAGGCGCTGCAGCTGCTGTGCGGAGGCCGTGCCGGAGCCGAGGTGGTACGCCACGGAGCCGAGCGCGCCGATATCAGCGCGGTATTCACGCTTGCCTCGGCGCCGGGCGAGCTCCTGCGGTTGCTGCAGGATCAGTCGATCCCGGCCGGCGAGGAGCTCGCGCTCCGCCGCGTCATCTCGAGCGACGGTCGCTCACGCGCCTACCTCAATGGCCAGAGCGTCCCGGTGCAGCTGCCGCGCGATGTCGGGAGCCTGCTGATCGAGATCCACGGCCAGCACGAGTTCCAGTCGCTCACGCGCGCGACCGCGCAGCGCGAGCTGCTCGATGCATACGGCCGCCACGTGCCGCTCGCCGGGCAGGTCGGCATCGCCCATCGCGTGTGGCTGACGCTGCTCAATCGCACGCTCGAGCTAGAGCGCCAAGCGCACGATCGCGATGCGCGTCTGGAGC
>JBOHZR010000106.1:0-17136 GCA_050738595.1 Steroidobacteraceae bacterium
GGTACATCGTCCATCCGCCCGAAGCGGCGCCACCGGGGACGAGCAGCGACATGAGCAGCATGATCGCAGCCGGAGGCAGCAGCCAGAAGCTCCAGTTGTTCATCAGCGCGAACGCCATGTCGGGCGCGCCGATCTGCATCGGGATCATCCAGTTGCCGAGCCCGACGAGCGCCGGCATCAGCACCCCGAAGATCATGATGAGTCCGTGAAGCGTCGTCAGGGAGTTGAAGAACTCCGGATCGAAGAACTGCAGCCCGGGCTTGAAGAGCTCGGCCCGGATCGCCATCGCCATCGAGCCGCCGATGAAGAACATCACCGAGCTCAGCACGAGGTACATCGTGCCGATGTCCTTGTGATTGGTCGCGTATACCCAGCGGCGCCAGCCCCGCGGCTTCGCCTCCTCGTGCGCTTCGGGCACGGCGCCGGGAATCGCAGTAGACGGTACTGACATTCTCATCCTCTCGAGCAAGCGGGACTGGCGCCGGACATTGGTGCAGCCGGCGTGACCATAAAGAACTCGGCGAGCGAGGTTAGCGCATACACGGCGTGTCAGCAATTGCCGACCACACCGCGGCGCGCAGCTGGCGCGCGCCGCGCGCTCAGAATCGCCCGAAATCGTACCGCAGGAGGTCCGCGATCTGCTCGACGGTCACGTCGGCCGGCGGATTCGCGGCGAGTAGCCGTGGATCGTGCGCATAATGGCCCTGGCGGGGCATGACGGTCGTCACGCGAGCCTGCCACGTCGATTTGATTGCGTGCAGCACGTGAATCTTGTCGTCGATCATCACGTAGTGGCCGGCCGGATAGCGCTGCTCGACCGCGTCCAGCATCTTCTCCTTGTGGATGTAGATGAGCACGCGGCCATCCACCGCGTCCCACAGGCCCGAGCAGCGCACTTTGCGCGGCTGGAAGATCACGTCTCCGTCCGAGAGGATGATGGTCGTCCCGAGGGAACGAAGCTTCGCGAGCACCTCGAGCGCGCCGGGATACAGCCTCCTCTCGAAGGGGTAATCGATGAGGAACGAGGAGATCTCGAGCAGCCGTAGATCCTCGACGTGCTCGAGGCGGTACTGCTGCAGTGCCCCGAGATAGTCGACATACCCGAGGCGCGAGCGCACCTGCTCGAGAATCTGCGCGTACCGGTCGCGGCTCCTCGCTCCGCACTTCCGCTCGATGTGCTGCATCAGATCCTCGACCAGCTGGTCGTTGTCGAGCAGCGTGTTGTCCACGTCCACGAGAAACGCGAGCGGCGCCCGGTCCTGCACGTTCAGGCGCCCCGGTCCTCGTGCACGGCCACGCCCGCGTCGTTCACGAGCATGAATGCGACTTTACCGTGCAATTCCTGCATGGAGCTGCCTCGAGGAAGTACGTTGGACTATAGCGCGTTCCGCCGCGAAAGCGCCGTGAGACCCGTCCTACAACGTCCCGCGGTGTGCGCCGATGACGAGTGCGGCCGAGCTGCGGGAGGCTAGGGACTGCCCTGCAGCCAAGGGAGCAACGCATGCTGTATTACGCACTCGTGTTCTTCATCATTGCGATCATCGCGGCGATCTTCGGATTCGGCGGAATCGCCGCCGGGGCCGTGAGCATCGCGAAGATCCTGTTCGTGATATTCCTCGTCCTCACGGTCGTGAGTCTCATCGCCAATTTCGCAAGAAGGGTCTGAAGCTCGCAGCTGAGCGGCTCATTCCGGCGGCCGCTTGCGGCCGCCAGGCCCCGCGCGGGCCGAGGCGGATCGAGGCGTACGAGCGGCGAGATATCGATCGATGCGCGCCGGTGCATCGGGCGGGACCGTCAGACCGAGCTTCGAGCGCCGCCAGAGAATATCCGCGGCGGTCGCCGCCCATTCCGCATCCTGGAGGTATTCGATCTCGGCGGCGGTGAGGTCGGCACCGAAACCCTCCCCGAGCGCCTCGAGTGAGCTTCCGGCGAGAATCCGCTCGAGGCGCGTGCCGTAGGCGCGCGCCATGCGCCGCACCGTTCGCGGCGGCAACCCGCTCCAGCGGCGCAGCGCGTCGCGCTCGAAAGCCTGAAAATCTCCGCCCGGCAACTCCCCGCCCGGCAGCGCTGCCTCGTGGGTCCAGCGGCGCCTCGAGCCGCCGACGCGCGGCTGCAGCGCCTCGAGCGCACTCTCGGCGAGACTGCGGTAGGTCGAGAGCTTTCCGCCGATCACCGTCAGCGCCAGCGAGCCGCTCGAGCTCTCCTCTGCGTGCAGCTCGTAGTCGCGCGTGACCGCCGCGGCCTCCTCGGCCCGGTCGTCCTTGAGCGCACGGACGCCGGCATAGCTCCAGAGCACGTCGCTGGGACTTACGCCTCGGCGGAAATATCGATTGACGCTCTCGCATAGATAGTCGACCTCGGCCGCGGAAGCGCTCACCGCCTCGAGTGCGCCGTCGTACGGCACATCAGTCGTGCCGAGCAGCGTCAGATCCTCATCGTAAGGGATCGCGAACACCACGCGCCGATCCCGGTTCTGCAGGAGATAAGCGGCAGTACCCTCGAAGAGTTGCGGTACGACGATGTGGCTGCCCTTCACCAGGCGCACGCCGAGCTCGGGAGCGAGCCCGATCGAGCGGCGCACGGCGTCGATCCAGCCGCCCGTTGCGTTGACGATCACCCGCGCGTGCAGCGTGAGGTGCGCGGCGCTTACGGCATCGATGCATTCCGCCCGCCAGCCACCGCGCTCCGAAGCGGCTCCCGCGAGCCGCGTGCGCGGGAGGATGATGGCGCCGCGCTCTGCGGCATCGAGCGCGTTGAGCACCACCAGGCGGCTGTCGTCCACTCGACAATCCGAGTACATGAAGCCGTGCGCGAACTGCGGCAGCAGAGCTCTCCCGGCCGGATCCCGATCGAGGCGGAGCGCGCGCGAAGGTGCGAGATTGCGTCGGCCGCCGAGATGATCGTAAAGGAGCAGACCGAGCCGGATCTCCCAGCGCGGGCGCAGCTCCGGCACGTGCGGCAGCACGAAGCGCAGCGGATGCACCAGATGTGGCGCAATGGCGAGCAGCCGCTCGCGCTCGATCAGCGCCTCCCGTACGAGGCGCAGCTCGCCGTACTCGAGATAACGCAGTCCGCCGTGTATGAGCTTCGTGCTCGCGGAGGAGGTGAATGCCGCGAGATCAGACTGCTCGAGCAGGCACACACTGAGGCCCCGGCCCGCCGCATCGCGCGCGATTCCCGCGCCGTTGATGCCGCCACCGACGACGAGCACATCGAACTCGACCGGGAGTGCGCTTTCGGCCATGCCGATCTCTGAGGACCTGCGGTATATTGCGGCGGGCCGCGGGAGGAGTGCCAGACCCGCCGCGCCCGACCCTCTTTCATACGATAGAGCGCCTCGCCCGGCGAGCGCGGGCGCACGGAAGGCTCAAGATCGACAACGGGACCGAATCGGGCGGCGCCGGCGCGCGAGCGGGATCGAGCGCTGCGGGTCGGTCCCGCAGGCGAGCGCGGCTGATCGGGCTGATCGTCGCTTCCGCCATGTTCATGGCAGGGCTCGATGCCTCCGTCGTCGTCGTCGCGATGCCGGCGATGGCGCGCACGTTCGACGTGCGGCCGGTCGATCTCAATATTGGAATCACCATCTACATGCTCGCCCAGGCGGTGCTGCTGCCGGCGAGCGGGTGGATTGCCGATCGGTTCGGCGCGCGGCGCGTGTTCGCGCTCGCGCTCGCGGGCTTCACCGTGGCATCCGTGCTCTGCGGCGGCAGCCGCACGCTCGCCGCATTCATCGGCGCGCGCATCCTGCAGGGTGCGGCGGCATCACTCATGACGCCGATCGCGCGCATCGTCCTCCTCAAATCCACGGAGAAGGAGGACCTGCTGAGCGTCATGACGATCAGCACGGTCCCGATGCTGCTCGCCCCGACGTTCGGCCCGGCGGTGGGCGGCTTCATCGTCTCCTACCTGTCGTGGCCGTGGATATTCCTGCTTAACGTCCCGGTCGGCATCGCGGGCGTGCTGCTCGTGCTGCGCTTCATCCCGCGGCTCAAGGAGAGCCGACGGCCCTTCGACGCGCGCGGCTTCGCGCTGCTCGCCGTCGCCTCCGGCGGCCTGCTGAGCGGCCTCAGTCTGATGAGCACCAGCGGAGGCTCGTGGCGGGCGGGCGGGGCGCTCGCGGCCGCGGGTGTCCTCGTCGGAGCGCTCGCGCTCAGGCATCTCGCGCGACATCCACACCCGGTGCTTTCGCTGCGCGCGGTGCGCATTGCGACGTTCTCGGCCACTTCGCTCAACGGCGGGGTGCTCGTGCGGCTGCCCGTGCGTGCGCTGCCTTTCGTGCTGCCGCTGCTGTTCGAGGTGGTGCTCGGATACAGCGCACTGTACTCCGGGCTGCTGCTGCTCGCGATGAACGGCGGGGACATGCTGTTGAAGACCCTCGCGACGCGCACGCTGCGGCGATTCGGATTCCGGTCGGTTCTGTTGACCACTTCGGTGCTCATGCTCGCGGGCATTGCGGCCTCGGTCGTGCTCGCAGCCTCCACCTCTTACTGGGTGATCTTCGCGCTGCTCGGCGCCTGCGGCATGGCGCGCTCGCTGCTCTTCACGGGCATGGGCACGCTCGCCTTCGCCGACGTGCCGCGCGAGGAGCTGGGCAGCTCCACGGTGCTGTGGAATCTCGTCCTGCAGATCACCAATGCGTTCGGCGTCTCGCTCGCCGCGATCCTGATGAATCTCACCTCGATCGTGCTCGGAGAGCCCGCAGGGCACGTGACGCTGCACAACTGCCAGGTCGCGCTCGTCGCGCTCGTCGCGCTCGGCTCGCTCTCGCTCGTCTCCTTCGCTCGGCTCTCTCCGCGAGCAGGCGCCGCCGTGAGCGGGCACCGGCCGGTCAGCGACCGAGGATCCGAAGACGTTTGAGTGGGCTCGGGGGCGCGCAGTGCCTCACTTGCTCTGTCGCTTCACGAGATATTTCACGAGCTGGATGGTCTGATCGTAGCCGCCGGCGCTGGTCGGGGAGAGGCGGTACTTGCCGTTCACGATGACCGTCGGGGTGCCATCCACCTGGGCCGCCATGATGTAGTCGTTCGCTTGGCGCATCTGCAGGTTCACGCTGAAGGAGTTGGCGGCCGCGAGAAACTTCTGAGTGTCGACACCCGTCTTCTTGTGGTACCAGCGCGCCACATCCTCGATGCTCGGCATCGGGTTCTTCAGACGCTCCGTCTGCGGGTCCATCGTGGCGAGCTCCCCGGTCTTCCAGATCGCGTCGAACATCGCATCGTGCGTACGCTTATCGATGCCGAGCGCTTTCGCCGCGTAGTAGGCGCGCTGAAATACGACCCAGTCCTCGTCCGGCCTGAATGCCGCGGCAACGTAGTTGACGACGACGTTGGCCGGCAGGCTTTCCCGCAGCCGATCGAACACCGGATAGAACGCGTTGCACGCCGGGCAGGCGTAGGAGAACACCTCCGTCACCTCGATCTTGCCGGCCGGCACGTTGGTCGGCTGCGGCGGCTGGAGGGCAAAGTAATGCTCGCCCTGGCGCCATTGCGGATTCTGCGCTCCGGCGATCGCGACCACCCAAACGAGCGCGAGCGCGCTCCAGGCTTTTCTACGCATTTGTATTGAACCCCTAACTCGAGCGCGATCTGTGCCCAGCGAGCATCATAACTCGCAGCGCACCCATTGCGGAGTCGGCACGTTTCCTCGTCGCGGAGCCGGATGACCGCCTCGGGAACGAGGTGTTCGCGGGGCTGCGCTGGCGGATGGATTAGCGGGCGCGGCGCTCCGGCGCGCGCCCACCTCCTTCGAGGAGCTGAACCACGACGCTGCGCGAGCTCGGGCTCGCGGCACGCTCGAGCAGTGTCTGATCGAGGTGCTCGCGATCGATCTCGAGAGGCTCATGCCGGTCGAGGATCTGAATGGCACGCGCGATCTCCTGCTCTCCGCGCGGATGCACGGTGAGCACCGCTGCGCCGGCACCCACGCGCCGGGCGAGATACTGCGCACAGCCGCGATGCCGCTCTTCGTCGAAGAGTGTGCCGAAGTATCGGCGGAAGCGCTCGGATTCGCTCTCGGCGACGATCACACCCGCCGTACCTGGCTCGGACGGCGATGTGAGCTCGACCCGGTCGGTCGGGAACCCATCCTGCACCAGCTCGGTACGCGCCTGCGCGGCATTCGGATGGCTGTCATACAAGGCAACGAGAACAGCGGCCATGGCCCCTCCGCATGCGTGAGCGCTCTCGATCGAGGGAACGATCCGCCGCACTGGGGGTTCCGAAGCGTCTGCCGATTGAACTTAAGGTCGGCCCTAACCGGCGCTCTGGCCGAGCATCGGCCGCTCGCTAAAAACCCACCCAGAAGCGCGCCCGCTCTACAGTGGGCGCGTATAATGCTGCACTGCAGGGAACAGTTCGATTGGAGCATCACCGCACATGTTGGAGCTGCCGGGCCTTCATACGAAGATACGAACGGCGGACCGGCGTCGCGCCAAGGATCGCCGCAAACATCCGCTGCGCTCACTCGTTTTCGGCCACCTCAATCCGCGTCGCCATGGCCCGCGCCGCGCGCGCGACGGAAGCATCGCTTCGACGGACTGGTACGCGCCGCGCTGGATGCTGGTGGCGGTCATGATTCTGCTGCTCTCGGTCGCGGATGCAATGCTGACGTTGACGCTGATCAGCCATGGAGCGCTCGAGGCGAATCCGGTGATGGCGCCGCTCGTCCAAGGCAGTCCCGGGGGCTTCGCCGCGGTGAAGCTCGCCCTCACCGCAATCGGCGTCATCGTGCTCATGGCCCTCGCAAGGGTGCGCGCATTCGGGCGGCTGCCCGTCGGCGCTCTGCTCTATGTGGTGCTCAGCGTGTACGCGGTGCTTGTTGCGTACGAACTGCGGATGTTCTTTTCGCTTGCGGTTTCCTAGCGTTCCTTCACGGCGCGGCTTCCGCTAGACTGCTATACAAGTCGCTTGCAACCATCTGACGGGGCTCGGGAGCGAGCGCAGGCCGCGCTGCGCCGACCGCGCCCGGCCTGCCGCATGCTGGAACCTACGCCCCTTTACGGCGCCAACGCTGCCTATCTGGAGGACGTCCTCTACGAGCGCTATCTCGCCGATCCGGGGAGCGTGCCGGCCGCTTGGCGCGAGTACTTCGATCGGCTCGCGCCGCGCGTATCGGCGGAGCACGCCCGCGCACCCGTCGAGGCGGCGATCGCCGCGCGGGCCCGCGCCCCTCGGCGCGGCGCAGCGGTCGGCGCACCGGCAGAGGCGGCGAGCGCCAAGCAGGCGGCTGTATCCCGACTCATTCAGATTTGGACGAACCGCGGGCATCTCGTCGCGCATCTCGATCCCCTCGGGATCATGCCGCAGCCGCGCCCGAGGGTGCTCGCGCTCGACTACTTCGGACTGAGCGACGCCGATCTCGACACCGAGTTCTTCACGGGCAGCCGCACCGATGCGGTACCCAAGCGCCTGCGCCTGCGCGACATCCTCGGTGAGCTGCAGACGATCTACGCCGGTCCGATCGGCGCGGAGTTCGCGCACGTCTCCAACTCCGAGGAACGGCTGTGGCTGCAGGATCAATTCCAGGCCGGCCGCGTGCGCCAGCGGTTCAGCCGCGACGAGCAGCTCGATATCCTCTGGCAGCTGACGAGTGCGGAGGGACTCGAGCGCTATCTGCATACGAAGTACGTCGGCCAGCGGCGCTTCTCTCTCGAGGGGGGCGATGCGCTCATTCCTTTGCTCGATGATCTCGTGCAGCGATGCGGCCTGGCCCGGATCGAGGAAATCATCATCGGCATGGCGCACCGTGGCCGGCTCAACGTGCTCGTCAACGTGCTCGGCAAGCCGCCGCTTGCGATCTTCTCCGAGTTCGAGGGCCGCTACGATCTCGCGCACGAGCAAAGCTCGGGCGATGTGAAGTACCACAAGGGCTTCTCCTCGGACCTGCGTACACCCGCCGGCAACGTTCACGTGGCGCTCGCCTTCAATCCGTCGCACCTCGAAGTGGTGAACCCTGTCGTGGAGGGCTCCGTGCGCGCCCGCGAGGAGCGCCGTGGTGATGCGCGCGGGGAGCGGGTGCTGCCGCTGCTCGTGCACGGCGATGCGGCCTTCGCGGGCCAGGGCGTCGTCATGGAGACGCTGCAGCTTTCCCAGGCGCGCGGCTTCTCGACCGGCGGCACGCTGCACCTCATCGTGAACAACCAGGTCGGCTTCACGATGTCCGATCCGCGCGATGCGCGCTCCACGATCTACTGCAGCGACGTGGCGAAGATGCTCGAGGCCCCCATCTTTCACGTCAATGCTGATGAGCCCGAGGCCGTCGTGTTCGTCGGGCGGCTCGCGCTCGAGTACCGCGTGAAGTTCGGCAAGGACGTGGTGATCGATCTCGTCTGCTACCGTCGCCACGGCCACAATGAAGCGGACGAGCCCGCCGCCACCCAGCCCGCCATGTATCGGGTGATCCGCCAGCATCCAACCGCACGCAAGCTCTATGCGGACCGGCTCGCCGCCGCAGGGGTGCTCTCCGGGAGCGATGCCGCCGATATGATGGAGCGCTACCGCCAGGGGCTCGACGAGGGCCGCCCGCTCGCGCGCGCCTCGCTCGGCCTGATCGGCAACAAATTTACCGTCGATTGGAACAAGTACAGGCACGTCGAGTGGAGCGAACGCGTGCAGACGAGCGTGCAGCCGGCGCGGCTCGCCGCGCTCGGGGAGCGCATTCTCGCGGTCCCGCCGGGCTTCGCGCTGCATCCGCGCGTCGCGCAGGTGATGGCGAACCGCGCGAAGATGCTCGCGGGCGATCTGCCTCTCGACTGGGGTTGCGCGGAGACCCTCGCTTACGCCGCGCTGCTCGAGGACGGTTTCTCGGTACGCCTGTCGGGCCAGGACAGCGGGCGCGGCACCTTCTTTCACCGCCACGCCGTGCTGCACGATCAAGGGACGGATTCGACCTACGTGCCGCTGCAGCACATCCTCGAGCATCAGCCGCGTTTCGAGGTGATCGACTCCGTGCTGTCGGAGGAGGCCGTGCTCGGCTTCGAGTACGGCTATTCGACCACCGAGCCCAACGCGCTCACGATCTGGGAGGCGCAGTACGGGGACTTCGCAAACGGCGCGCAGGTCGTGATCGATCAGTTCATCAGCTCGGGCGAGGCGAAGTGGGGCCGCATCTGCGGGCTCGCGCTGTTCCTGCCGCACGGTTACGAGGGCGGAGGCCCGGAGCACTCCTCGGCGCGCCTCGAGCGCTTCCTGCAGCTCTGCGCCGAGCAGAACATGCAGGTGTGCGTCCCCTCGACTCCCGCGCAGATGTTTCACATGCTGCGCAGGCAGATGCTGCGCACCTTCAGGAAGCCGCTCATCGTCATGACGCCGAAGAGCCTGTTACGGCACGAGCTGTCGGTCTCGACGCTCGATGATCTCTCGCGCGGCACATTCGCGTGCGTCATCGACGAGATCGATGACGTCCCGGCACGGGAAGTGCGGCGAGTCGTCTTCTGCGGCGGCAAGGTCTATTTCGATCTGCTCAAGGCGCGGCGCAAGGAAGGCCTGCGCGATGTGGCGGTGCTGCGCATCGAGCAGCTTTATCCTTTTCCGGGCGAGGAGTACGAGGCGGCGCTGCGGCGTTATCCGAGCGTGCGCGAGATCGTCTGGTGCCAGGAGGAGCCGCAGAATCAGGGCGCGTGGTACCAGATACGCCACCGGCTCGAGGGCCTGAGCCACGATCGGCCCGTGCTGTACGCCGGACGCGCGGCGGCCGCTGCGCCGGCGACCGGTATCATGAAACTGCACGAGGCTGAGCAGCAGGCGCTCATCGAGGCCGCGCTGCGAGCCACGGCGACGGAGGATGCCGCCCGCGACACCGCGCGGCTCACCGTCACGCCGATCCGTAAGAGCCTCTGACCAGCGAGCGGAGAGACCTGCCGATGACTATCGAGATCCGAGTGCCGCAGCTGCCGGAGTCGATCGCGGACGCAACGCTCGTCGGCTGGCACAAACAGCCGGGCGAGCAGGTCAGCCGTGACGAGAATCTCGCCGACCTCGAGACGGACAAGGTTGTCCTCGAAGTGCCCGCACCTGCGAACGGCGTTCTGCGAGAGCTCGAGGTGCAGAGCGGCGCGACGGTTACGAGTGGCCAACTGCTCGCGGTGCTCGAGGAGCGCACCGCGGCGGGCAAAGGCGTGGCAGCGCAGCCGGCAGCGACCTCGCAGCCCACCGCGACCTCGCAGCCCGCTGTGATACCGGCGCCCGCCGCGGCATCGCAGCCCACCGCGACGGCCCAGCAGATACCACAGGGGGGCTCGGCACAGCTCCCCGGCAGGTTGAGTCCCTCGGCGCGACGGCTCGTCGAAGAGAACCGCCTCGTAGCCGGGGAGATTCCTGCGACCGGCCGCGACGGGCGCGTCACGAAGGCCGATGTGATCGGCTATCTCGAGAAGCGCTCGCCGGGGGCGCCCGCGGGTCGCACCGAGCAGCGCGTGCCGATGACGCGGCTGCGCCAGCGTATCGCGCAGCGCCTGGTCGAGGCGCAGTCCTCGCAGGCGCTGCTCACGACGTTCAACGAGGTCGATCTGAGCGCCGTCCAGGACTTGCGCGCCCGGTACAAGGATCGCTTCGAGAAGGCCGAGGGCGTGAAGCTCGGATTCATGTCCTTTTTCATCAAGGCATCCATCGAGGCGCTCAGGCGCTTCCCGGTCATCAACGCCTCGGTCGACGGGACCGATATCCTCTATCACGAGTACTACGACATCGGAGTTGCCGTCTCCACGGACCGCGGGCTCATCGTGCCGATCGTGCGCGATGCCGACGCCAAGGGCTTCGGGGAGCTCGAGAAGGAGATCGCCGCGTACGCGGCGAAGGCGCGCGAGGGCTCGATCGCGTACGAGGATCTGACTGGCGGCACGTTCACGATCACCAACGGCGGTGTTTTCGGATCGCTCCTGTCGACGCCGATCGTGAACGCACCGCAAAGCGCGATCCTGGGTATGCACAAGACTCAGGAGCGCGCCGTCGTCGTGAACGGCGCGATCGTGATCCGCCCGATGATGTACCTCGCCGTGACTTACGATCATCGCATCATCGACGGGCGCGAGGCCGTGCAGTTCCTCGCTGCGGTGAAGGACTGCCTCGAGGACCCGGGCCGCATACTGCTCGGCGTGTAGCCGGCCGCGCCAGGAGCACGCATGGCAGACTCATTCGACGTGATCGTGATCGGCGGCGGTCCCGCAGGCTATCCGGCGGCCATCCGCGCCGCGCAGAATGGACTGAGCGTCGCGTGCATCGACGAGTGGAAGAACCGCGACGGCACGCCGGCATTCGGAGGCACCTGTCTCAATGCCGGCTGCATTCCTTCGAAGGCGCTGCTCGAATCGACCGAGCTCTATCACCGTCTGCGCGAGGAGTTCGCGACGCACGGAATCCGCGCCTCGGGAGTCGAGGTCGATCTCGCGACGATGCAAAGGCGCCGCGCCGGCATCGTGCGCAAGATGACCGACGGCGTCCTGGCGCTGTTCAAGGCAGCGGGAGTCACGCCGCTTCAAGGGCACGGCCGGCTCCTTGCGGGGCGCCGTGTCGAGTTCACCGCGCACGACGGCGCGAAGCGGGAGCTCGTCGGCCGCCACATCGTGCTCGCATCCGGTTCGGTGCCGACCGAGCTGAAGTCGGTGCCATTCGACGGCAAACAGATCCTCGACTCCTGGGCCGCGCTCGAGCTCGCGGAAGTCCCGAAGCGGCTCGGCATCATCGGGGCGGGTGTGATCGGGGTGGAGCTCGGGAGCGTGTGGCAGCGCCTCGGGAGCGAGGTCACCCTCATCGAGGCGCTGCCCGAGTTCCTCGCGACGGCCGATCGGCAGCTCGCGCGCGAGGCGCTGCGCCAGCTCAAACGCCAGGGTCTCGATATCCGGCTCGGGGCGAAGGTGACCGGCGCGAGCTGCGCGCGCAACGAAGTGACCGTCGCGTACGAGGACGCTCAGGGCGGCCAAAAGATCGCGGTCGATCTGCTCATCGTCGCCGTGGGCCGCCGGCCGAACACGCAAGAGCTGTGGGCTCCTGAGGCAGCCGTGCCGCTCGATGCGCGCGGATTCATCGAGGTCGACGAACACTGCCGCACCCGAAGCGAGGGCATCTGGGCGGTCGGAGACTGCGTCCGCGGCCCGATGCTCGCGCACAAGGGTAAGGAGGAGGGCGTGATGGTGGCCGATCTCATCGCCGGCAGGTACGGTGAGGTCAACTATCGGGCGATCCCTTCGGTCATCTACACCGCCCCGGAAATCGCGACGGTCGGGGCGACCGAGGAGGAGGTCAAGGCGAGCGGCCGTGGGTACAAGGTGGGCCTCTTCCCCTTCCTCGCGAACGGCCGGGCGCGCGCGCTCGAAGCGACGCAGGGTTTCGTGAAGCTGATCGCCGCCCGCGACGACGACGAGATTCTCGGTGTGCACGTCATCGGTCCGTTCGCGGGCGAGTTGATCGCCGAGGCGGTCCTCGCGCTCGAGTACTCGGCGAGCAGCGAGGACCTGCAGCGCACCATGCACGCTCACCCGACGCTCTCGGAGGCCGTGCACGAGGCGGCGCTCTCCGCAGACAAGCGCTCGATCGACGGCATCAACCGTTAGCGGCGGAGCCGAGAGGTGACCGGACACGCGCTCGCGCTCGCTGATATCCGCGAAGCGCACGCGCGGATTCGTCCCTTCATTCACCGTACCCCGATCCTCACGAGCGCCTCGCTCGATGGGCTTGCGGCGGCACGGCTTTTTTTCAAATGCGAGAATTTCCAGCGGATCGGCGCCTTCAAAGCCCGCGGCGCACACAACGCGATCTTCTCACTGACCGAGGCGCAGGCGGCGCGCGGCGTCGTCACGCATTCCTCCGGCAATCACGGCGCTGCGGTGGCGCTCGCTGCGCGCAACCGCGGCATTCCCGCGTACGTCGTGATTCCGAGAACCGCCGCGGAGGTCAAGAAGGCCGCCGTCGCGCGCCTCGGCGCCGCCGTGACGCTGTGCGAGCCGACGCTCGAATCGCGGGAGGCCGAGGCGCGCCGCCTCATCGCCGAGACAGGCGCCTCGTTCGTGCATCCCTACGACGATCTGCGCGTGATCGCGGGGCAGGGGACCTCGGCGATCGAGATTCTGGAGGACCAGCCCGAGCTCGATGTGCTCATCTGCCCGGTCGGCGGCGGGGGCCAGCTGGCCGGCATCGCCGTCGCGGCGAAGGGCCTGCGGCCGGGCATTGTGATCGCGGGCGCCGAGCCGGCCCAGGCGGACGATGCGAGCCGCTCGTTCCGAGCAGGGCGGATCATGCCCGCCGGCGATCCGCAGACGATCGCGGATGGGTTGCGCAGCTCCCTCGGGGAGTCGAGCTTCGCGCTCATCCGTGCCCACGTCGATGAGATTCTGACGGCGAGCGAGGAGGCGATCATCGAGGCGATGCGCCTCGTCTTCGAGCGTCTGAAGATCGTCATCGAGCCTTCCGCGGCGGTCGCGCTCGCCGTGCTGCTCGACCGCGCATCGCCCTTCAGAGGTCGGCGCATCGGTGTGATTCTCTCCGGAGGAAACGTCGACCTCGACCGGCTGCCCTGGATGAGGCGCTGAAGGCGCCCGCAATCCGTGAACGGGTGCGCAGTTCGGCGCTGCCGGCTGTCATGTCGTCGAGTTCGTCCTATCCGCTCGAGGGTCCGTGGTCGGCATGCGGGTGCATCTGCCGCGCGAGCGTAATCTGTTCGCGAAGCGAGTCCGCAATTGATCCCGCCGTGCGGTCGGCACGAGATTTTCCTGCCCGCGGAGTCGCCTTGCCGGCTCAGATGAAGGTTCCGCGTCCGCCCCACAGCCCGACGATGCCGATGATGATCAGGTAGATCGCGACAATGTAGTTGAGCAGCCGGGGAATGATCAGGATCAGGATTCCGGCGATGAGCGCAATGAGCGGGACGATGGCGATTGTTACGTGATGCATGGTGAGGGCCTGCTTTGAAGGAGCCGGCGGGAGCCGGTCAACCTCGACTATACGATCGAATGCACCGCGAGTTCCTTCGCGCTCGCCCTCCCGCGCTGCTTCGCCTCAGGCGCTCTCGGCGATCCAGTCGACGCGCAGAACGCGCTGCGGATGTGTCGCGAACATTCGCGCGAGGCTGGGGCAATCCTTGCGGTGGATCGTGACGCCGCGGCCGACCGTCGCGTAGCCGACGATCGACTGGGGGCGGCTCGGTGCGCAGCACCGGGCGAGCGTGATCGGCAGGTCGCCGACGCCTTCGACCTCGACGGGGCTGCGGTGCCTCTGCGGTGCAGCGCGCAGCGGCGTACGGGCACCGGGCAGGCGGGCTCGGGCTCGGGCAGCGCTGGGTGACTTCAGACGCGCGAGTGTCTGCGCGAGCTGCGTCGCGGTGATCTGCGCCTCGCCGAGGAGCTGATGGAGGTTCTCGCTCCCACCGGCATCGAACGCCTGGACGAGCGGCGCGATGACCTCCGGCCCCGCTCCTGCGCGCGCGAGCTCGCGCTCGAGAATCGAGCGTCCGGCAACCCGATTGTCGCCGCTCGCCTGACGCCGGAACCAGGCGCGCACCTTGGCGCGGCTGCGGGGCGAGGCGAGGTAGCCGAGCTCGGGGGCGAGCCAGTCTCGGCTCGGTGCCGGGTGCTTGCCGGCGATGATCTCGACGACCTCTCCGTTCGCGAGGGCCTGCGTGAGCGGGGCGATGCGGCCGTTGACCTTCGCACCGCGGCAGCGGTGGCCGAGGTCGCTGTGCACGTGATAGGCAAAGTCGAGCGGTGTCGCTCCGCGCGGCAGATCAATCACCTCGCCTTTCGGGGTGAGCGCGTAGAGGCGGTCGGAGAACAGCCGCGCGCGCTCGCGCTCGAGAAAATCGCGCTCCCCGCCGCCCACATCGCCTGGCTTGAGCAGGCGCCGCACGGCTTCGATCTTGCGCTCGTACCCGCGGTCGCGGGCGCCGCCTTCCTTGTATTGCCAGTGCGCGGCGACACCGAGCTCGGCATGCTCGTGCATCTCACGCGTGCGGATCTGCACCTCGACGCTCGCGCCTTCGGGGCCCACGATCGCGGTGTGAATGGAGCGATAGAGATTCTCCTTCGGGCTCGCGATGTAGTCGTCGAACTCGCTCGCGATCGGGGCAAATTCGGCATGCACGACGCCGAGCGCCGCGTAGCACTGCTCGACCGTCTCGAGGATGATGCGGACGGCGCGGATGTCGTAGAGCTCGCCGAAGTCGAGCTGCTTGCGCTGCATCTTGCGGTGGATGCTGTAGAGGTGCTTCGGACGCCCCTCAACCTGCGCGGCGATGCCGGCGGCTGCGAGCTCCGCGCGCAGCCGTTCGCGCAGTGAGGCGATATAGCGCTCGCGATCCGAGCGCTTCTCATTGAGCGCGAGCGCGATGCGGCGGTAGGCCTCGGGCTCGAGGTACCGGAACGCGAGGTCCTCGAGCTCCCATTTCAGCTGCCAGACCCCGAGACGGTTCGCAAGCGGGGCGAATACGGCGCGCGCCGCGAGTGCCGCCCGCTGCTGCTCGCGCGGTTCGAGACCGCGAGCACGGCGCAACCGCACGAGCTCCATCGCGAGCCGGGCGAGGACGAGCCGCGGGTCGCTCACGGCGGCGATCAGCATCTTGCGAACGGCTTCCGCCTGGCGCGCGTCGAGTCCCTGCTCGGGCGACCAGCCCGCCGGAAAGCCGAGCTCACCGAAGCGCGCCAGCGCCTCGGCCGCGCTCACGGAAGCGGGGCCGGCAAGCCGAGCCAGCGCTGGCGGCAGCGTCTTCGCTCCATCGAGCACCGGAGCCAGCAGCAGGGCGCTTGCGAGATCGCGGTCGCCCGACAGGGCGCCCGCGATCTCGGCGGCTCCCTGGGCTTCGGCGAGCGCGTTCGGCACGAGTCCGAGCGCCTGCGCGATCGATTCGGCGAGCGAGTCCAGGGTGCTCGAGATCTCGGGCGGACAGAGTTGAGCGGTTTGCACCTGTGCCTCGCTCGTGAGGGGCGGTACGTGTGGGCGAGCGGGGTTTCCCGTATGATACGCGCCCGAGAAGTGTGGCGCGGCGGCCGGGTTGAAGGCTCCAGCTGGTGGCGATCCGCGGCAGCCACGGGGCGATCCGCGGCATGCAGGCGCGGTGTTGAAGCAGATCTTCGAAGGTTACGGTCCCGGCGAGGCCGCAGTTTGGGTGGACTGTCTCACGGACGGGCCGCGGCGGATCGCTGCGGAGGTCCGCGCCGCCTTTCTCCGGCACGGTGGTCGCCTGGGGGCACCCGGCTCCGTGGGCTATCTTTTCAGGGAGGTGGGGCGGCTCGTGATCCCCGCTGATTCCCGGCCGGAAGCCCTGATCCGGCTCGCCTCGGAAGCGGGCGCGGAGGACGTGATGACCGGACGAGGCGGGATGGCCGAAGTCTATACCGATCCGCTCGAGCTCGAGGCGGTGCGCACGACGCTCGAACGCGCGGGCTTCACTTCCGCCCTGCATGAGCTCACGCGGCGCACTGCCGTGAGAGTGCCGCTCGAGGGCTCGGCGGTGGAGGAAATGCGAGCGCTGCTCGGTGAGCTGCGGGGAGTCGGCGGCGTACAGCGTATCTACACGAATGCCGAAGCGGCGGGCGAGCTCCTGGAGAGCGTTTGATCCGGAAGCGGCGGCGCGGCCCCGCACGCCGGAGCGTGGCCGCGGCCCGCGTGAGCCGGGCGACATTCGCAGCCCGACGGGCGCGCGCGACACGGTTCGCATCCTCGGTCTCGATCCCGGGTCGCGCCGTACCGGCTATGGACTCGTCGACTGCCGCGCGGGCGACACGGCGCACGTGGCGCACGGCTGCATCGTGCCGTGCGGGCGCGCGCAGCCGGCTCGGGATGCCATCGAGCGCCTGCGCACCATCTTCGAGGCCGTCGAGCAACTGATCGCGAGCTATCGGCCTGATGAGATCGCCGTGGAGCGGGTATTCGTCAATCGCAATGTGGATAGCGCGTTGAAGCTCGGCCAGGCGCGCGGTGCGGCGCTCTCCGCCGTTCCGGTCGGCACCCCGGTCTTCGAGTACGCGCCGCGCGCCATCAAGAAGGCCGTGGTCGGATTCGGTGGAGCGGACAAACGGCAGGTGATCTACATGATGAGGAGCCTGCTCGCACTCACCGGCACGCTCACCGCAGATGCCGCCGACGCGCTCGCCGTTGCGGTCTGCCATGCCCACGCCCGCGGCGCGAGCTCGATCGAGCGGGCCGCGCTCGGGGG
>JBOHZR010000107.1:0-6049 GCA_050738595.1 Steroidobacteraceae bacterium
GGGTCTTGCGCATCCGGGAATCGTGCCAAATTTTTCGACCCCCTGCACACGCATGAACCCCTGGAAATACAGGCTCGGCAGCGGCATCATGCCATCCCTTTTACCCACACTTTTCCCCGAAGACCCAGAATTCCATCCATGATCTATTTTACGAAATTCGACCCGAACCGCGCTGCCAGAGCATGACAGCAGATAGCACAAAAGCCCCCCGATACACCCTGCCATCCACTCGAGACAGCACATTCGTCACACTGCGCGAAACGGCCAGCGCCTCCTCCTCACTCTCTCAAGTGCGCCGCAAGACAAGCCAGACCGTTACGCGCTCACCTGCGATCCTGTGGAGCGGCGCGGCATCGCCACGACGTTCTCCGCGCTCGCCAGCGCATCGAGTCGATCCGCCCACCACTGCATCATTCGGCGTCGCTCGGGCAGATACTGCGCCGCGTTGTAGACCGCTCGGATCTCGTCCTTCTCGGTATGCGCGAGCTGCCGCTCGATGGCGTCGTGATTCCAGAGCGACGACTCGTTGAGCAGCGTCGAGGCCATGTGCCGGAAGCCGTGTCCCGTCATCTGGGATTTCGAGTAACCGAGCGCGCGCAACGCAGCATTGACCGTGTTATTGCTCATGGGCCGGTGCCGGCTGCGCTCGCTCGGGAACACCCACTGCCACTTGCCGGTCAGGGGGTGGAGCTCGCGCAGGATCTCGACGGCCTGGCGGCTCAAGGGCACGAAGTGCGGGGTGCGCATCTTCATCTTCTCGGCGGGGATGCGCCATTCCGCCGCATCCAGATCGAGCTCACTCCACTCGGCTCTGCGCAGCTCACCGGGCCGCACGAAGACGAGCGGCGCGAGCTTCAGGGCGCACTGGACGATCAGGCTCCCCTGATAGGAGCGGATCGCCCGCATGAGTGCGCCGACACCCCTCGGGTCCGTGATGCTCGCGAAGTGCCGCGGTTTTGGAGCGGCCAGGACCTCGGGCGGCGGCGTCGGGTTGGCCTGAGCGCGCTCGGTGTCCATGGCATAGCGGATGACCGAGTCGATGTACTGCCGGACGCGGTGCGCGGTCTCCAGGGCGCCTCGCCGCTCGATGCGCTCCAGGACCCGCAGAAGCGATTCCTTGGAGATGCTCGCGATCGGCTCATTACCGATCCAGGGGAACACGTCCGCCTCGAGCCGGTGCGTGATGATCTTGGCATTGCCCGGATCCCAGCGGTGCGACTTCTTCTCGAGCCACTCGCGCGCGACGCGCTCGAAGGTGTTCTCGTGCGCCGCGACCCGTGCTGCGCGGTCGGTCTTGCGCTTGGCGCTGGGGTCCGTCCCGTCCTCCAGCAGCCGCCGCGCTTCATCGCGCCGCCGACGCGCAAGCCGTAGCGGAACCTGCGGATATGCCCCGAGCGCGAGCAGCTTCTCTCGACCGGCATAACGGTATTTGAGCCGCCACAGTCGCGCGCCCTCGGGCGTCACCAACAGGAACAGCCCGCCCCCGTCAAACAGCTTCTGCGCACGCTCGGCGGACTTCGCGACGCGAATAGCACTTTCGGTGAGCTTGTCGGAGAGCGGCATGATGTTGGGGGTATCCGACCGTAAGGACGGATTCTAAACGCGAAATACCCCCAGGCCTACCCCCAAACACTGCTGGACTGCCGTGGAAACCCAAAGACGAGTTTGGGCCTATTTTGCCGAGTCTTTTAGGTATTTTTGCGCGCTGAATGGCAGTAGGTACCAGTCGCGCAAAGCGGTGAAAATGGGCCTGGTAGGATTCGAACCTACGACCGAGGGATTCACTTCGCCCCGGTGTTTCCACCGGGAGTGGACTATCTCTTCACCCGCGAAGGCAGCGCTGCGGCGCCACGAACCGTGACCCGCGAAGCGCGCCAGCCTCCGTGTGGGTGCGGGATGCTCGTGCCTGTCATTAAGGGCGCTCGAGCCCTCAGGTAGTCTCTGCACCTTCCGGCGGTGCACCGCCGGCTCGGCTCAGGATCGCCATGAGCTTCAGCGCTCGACAGCCGCAGCTCGAAGGTTTCCCTGAATTCATCCCGTCCACTGCGCACGTTTCCGCGCGCAGGCACCATTAACAGATGAGTCCCCTGCACTAACCGCTGTGCTACAGGCCCAACCGCCGCCATTCTACCCGCAGCTGCTATGATCCGGGTCCGGTCGTAGCCGGCTTGGCTGCGCGGCGTCCGCGCCGCTCCGGCCCCCTCGAGAATGAACCGATGTCCGAATACGCACGACAATCGGCGCGGCGCGCCAGCGGGCGGCACGGCCGCTCCGGCCGTACGGGCCTCTCCGGTCGCACCGGCCTCGCGGGCCTCGCGGGCCTCGCCTTCCTTGCCGCGGCGCTGCTCGCATTCACGGCCTGCGGAGCTGCCATGACAACGCCGCCCAGCACCCAGAAGCAATACCGCCTCGTTCGCAATGGCCACCAGGGCCCCTTCACGCTGAGTCTCGTCGACGCGCCGGTGCGCCCGCCGGGAGAGCACGAGGTGCTGGTCAAGGTTCATGCGGCCTCGCTCAATCGGCGCGACATCTTCGTGCTGCAGGGCCAGTATCCAATCGGGCAGCGAGACAGCCTGGTGCCGCTGTCCGATGGCGCTGGCGAGGTCGTGGCGGTCGGACCTGGCGTCACGCGCTTGCGCGTCGGTGATCGCGTCGCGTCGATCTTCTTTCAGGCGTGGCTTTCGGGGCGGCCGAGCCCGCAGGTCGCCGGCTCAGCGCTCGGCGGCCAGCTCGATGGCATGCTGTCGCAGTACGTCACGCTCAATGAGCAAGGACTCGTTAAGATCCCGCCGGGTCTGTCGTACGAGGAGGCGGCGACGCTGCCGTGCGCAGGCGTCACGGCCTGGAACGGACTTTTCACGCGCGGGCGATTGCAGCGTGGGGATACGGTACTGCTCGAGGGCACGGGCGGGGTGTCCGTGCTCGGGCTGCAGCTCGCGGTCGCGGCCGGCGCGAAGCCCATCATCACGAGCTCGCACGACTCGAAGCTCGAGCGCGCGCAGCAGCTCGGCGCCGTCGGGACGGTGAACTACAAGAAGCATCCGGACTGGGAGAAGGACGTCCGTGAGCTTACGGGCGGCCTCGGCGCCCAGGAAATCCTCGAGGTGGGCGGCAAGGACACCCTAGCGCACGCGCTCGCGAGCCTCGCGCCGGGCGGTCACATCGCGCTGATCGGCGGGCTGAGCGGGTTCGGCGGCGAGGTGCCGGTCATGGCGCTCATGGGCTCGAACGCGACGGTCTCGGGAATCTACGTGGGCTCGCGCGCCGATTTCGAAGCATTGCTCGATTTCATCCAGAAGCATCACGTGAAGCCGGTGGTCGATCGCGTCATTCCTTTCGGTGACGCATCGGAGGCGTTCAAGCTCATGGAAGCGGATGAGTTCTTCGGGAAGATCGTCATCCGCGTTCAGTAGCCGCTCCGCCAGATACGCCAGCCGCTCCGCCGAGTACGCCGCGCACCAGCCAGTGCCGGTCGCCGACGCGCTCGACCCCGAGCGCGAGCCCCGCGGCCGCGAGCTGCGCGCGAACCTCCTCCGGCGTGAAGGCTGCGCAGAGCGAATGATAGAAATCCGCCTTGAGGAGCGGGTGCTCGCGGCTCGCGACACGCTCCACGATCTCGCGCGCCTCGAGCGGCGAGGAGGGGCGGATGAGATCCATCACCTGAAGCAGGCCGCCGGATCTGCCGAGCCGCAGGCACTCGGTCCACAGCCCGTGCGGGTCGGGTAGGTGGTGCAGCATGTCCTTGCTCACGACCGCATCGAAGCCATGTTCCGGCAGATCGAGGCCCGGCACGCGTCCGAGATGCAGCTCGATACGCTCCGTCAGTTCGGCAGACCGCACGGCCTCGCGTGCGAGGCGCAGCATCTGCTCCGCGCCGTCGACGCCGGTGACCTGTGCATGATGGAGCTTGCGCGCGATCCGGATCGTCACGTCCGCCGGCCCGCAGCCGAGGTCCAGGATGCGCAGTGAGCGGCCGTGTCGCGACGCCGCGTGAGCGCCGGCGCCCGGCGCTGCTCGCGGAGCGCGGCGCTCCCCGCCTGAGGCGCTCACACGCTCGAGCTCCGCGGCGAGGCGATCGGCGAACGTCTGGTTGGAATCGGAAAAATCGGCGCGCGCGTATGCGGCATCCGCATCGCGATCGTCCATGATCTCCGGCTCGAGAATTCTTTCCATCGCCATGCCCCGCAGATTGATGGCCCCGCTCGCCCTGCGCATGTTGCCCCACCGCCTGAGGCGACGCGAGTGCGAGCCACCCTTCAAGAAACCCGCCGGCTGAGTGCACGTGCCGCACCGGGGCGGTGCAGGCCGCGCGCAACGTCCGCATCGAGGCGCGTCGGCGCGCTGCGCTTCCGTGAAGCAGCGCTCGCGTCCGAAGCCTCGCGCCCGGCACCTTCTCGCGATCCGCCGGGGGCACCCTCCTCGGGCGGCTCCGGCGGCGGGCCGAGCGCCTCGAGCAGGATCGCATTCAGCTCGCGGCGCTCCGCGGCCCAGAACGCTCGGGCCATCGCGGCCCGCAGCCGTGCGATCGTCTCGCGATCCCGCGCACGTTCGGCGAGCGCCGCGACGGTATCGCGCGACAGATGCTGCAGGGTGTGCGCAGGCGGCAGCGCGCTTTCATCCGTTCCGTGCCACCGGATCAGCTCATCGAGCCGCTTGGGCGTGATCTCGACTTGCGGTGCATCGTCATCCTGTCTCGCATCCTGATTGAACGTGTCGCTCATCTCCGTCTCCTCGAGCGCAGCGGAGCCACCCGCAGCGAATGCCGCCCGCCGCTGCCGCTCGACAAGCAAGCCGCGCGCCATTGCGCAGCTGTGCGGCACAGAAAATGCGGACGCCTCGCTCATGTGTCACCTCACACACCCCGCCACCGCGCAACTTTCGGAGAAGCTTTGAGCCGCGCTCGACTCCGCACGTGCGGCGAGCCGAACCGCATCGTGGGCGCCCTCGAGCCGCCCGAGTGGCGCCTCGCCTTCGCCAGGCGCAGTCGCGCGCCGGCAAGATCGCCGCTGCTGAGAGCGGCAAGGGCGCGGGCGAGCGCGTGGAGCGCGCCCAAACGTCCTACGCGCGCGGGCGCACTCGGCGCGTCGGTTCGGCCTCGAGAGGATTCTCAGGCCAATAGTGCCTGGGATATCGGCCGCGAAGACTCTTGCGCACCTCCGCGTACCCGCTTCGCCAGAAGCTCGCGAGATCACGCGTGATCTGTACCGGCCGCTGCGCCGGAGACAGGAGCCTGAAGGTGATCGCCACACGCCCGCCGGCGATTGCGGGAGTCTCAGCGAGCCCGAATACCTCCTGCAGCCTCACCGCAACCGCCGGAGCATTCTCGTCGAGGTAATCGATCCGAATGCTCGAGCCGCTCGGCACGACGAGGTGGGTCGGCGCGAGCGCATCGAGCTGCCGACGCTGCTCCCAACTGAGCAGAGCCAGAAGCGCATCGACGAGGCGGATGCGCGCGAGGTGCTCCCGGCGGGTCATCCCGTCGAGCCACGGCGCGAGCCACCGTTCGAGCGTCGCCTCGAGCACACCCTCGCTCACGTCCGGCCAGCCTTCGCGCCCACCGTCGAGCGCGAGACGGCGGACGAGCTCGATTCGAGCTTGCAGCTCGCGTGCCTCGCGGCCGAAGGGAAGCGCATCGAGACCCATCCGGCGAACGCCTTCGAGCATTGCTGCGCGAGCGGCATCGGGCGGAACATCCGGCAGAGGCTTCTCCTCGAGCACGACCGCCTCGAGCCGGCGCGTGCGCCGCGCGATGACGGCCTGCTCCCGCGCGTCCCACTCGATCGATTGCGCGGTCTCGAGCTGATCGGCGAAGCACGTCTCGATCTGCGCGCGCGTGATGGGCACGGCGAGCCGGATGCGCGCGTCGCGCTCCCGATCGTCGAGCTCGACGGCGACGATGAATTCCTGACGCGCGAGACTTTGTGGGCCGGCGAATGCGGCGCCACGCCCGTTCGCGAGCCGGTAGCGGCCTTCGCCGCGGCGCTGCGCAATGCGGTCGGGATAGGCGAGCGCAAGCAGCTGGCCGGCATGCGCGGTCTCCGCATCGACG
>JBOHZR010000108.1:0-5410 GCA_050738595.1 Steroidobacteraceae bacterium
CGACTCCCCGCCGCGGCGCCCCGCGGCCCGGCCGGACCGGGCCGGTCGCGCGCCGTCTTCGCGGCGAGCACGAGCGCGTAGATCACCGCGCCGAAACCGAACACGCCGAGCAGCGCATACACGAGGAAACCCAGCACCGGCACCATGTAGAGCGCCATCGCAATGATGCCGCCGAGCAGAACCGAGACGGCGACGGAGGCCGCGTCAGGCACGTTGCCGAGTCGCGCAAACCGCCCGCCGAGCCAGCCGAGCACCACGACGCGGCCGAAAACATGTGCACAGAACAGTCCGAGCCACAGGAACGGGATCGCGGCGATGCCGACCACTGTGATCGTCAGCGCGATCAGGAGCACCGGGATGAGGAGCGTCGCCAGGATGGCCGTGAGAAGGGCGGGTCCTGGATGCAGCTCCAAGGTGTGTATGCAGCGCTGCACGGAGTCGCGAAACAAAAGTGCGATCAGCAGATACAGCGCCAGCAAGGCGAAGGCGACTGCCCACACCCAGCCGAGGCCGATGTCCGGTGCGAGGGGCCGCCCGTAGAGGAGGCATTCGCGAATCCACCCGCGAAGCCCCGCGACGCTGCCGAAAAGGCCGGTGAGCACGCCGATCTTTCCGCCCTCGATCACGGCGCCGGGACTGCGCTCGATCGATCCTCCGAGAACCTGTACCACCTGGCCGCGCACATCGGCTTGTGGGCCCAGCCGCACGGTGCCGAGCACCGCGACGACGTTGCCGTCGATCTTGCTGTCGACGTAGACGTCGCCCAGCACGGCGACGGCGCTGTCCCCGACGTTTCCGCTGACGTGGGTGTCGCCCAAGATCGAGACGACGGAATCGCGGACATCACCCTCGGCCGTCGCCGACCCGAACACGGCGACCACGGCATCGGCTTGCTCGCCCTTGCCGAGCTCAACGTCGTGCCCGACGGAGACGAGATTGTGGTCGGAGTCCCCCGCCCACGAGGCGACACCCTGTGCGCGGCACGCGCAAGCGAGCGCGGCGCCGCAGAGGAGCAAGGTGATCGGCAGCAGCCGGCGAAGCAGATTGTTCATGAGCGCGACCGTTGTGGTGTGCCGTAGAGTGTCGAGTAGCCGATGGCGATGAGGCCGAACAGGACCGCATACAGCGCAGCGGTCGCGAGCAGCGCGCCGACCAGCCACGCGGGCGGGATCATCCGCACCAGCCGCAGCACAAGGGCGCCGAGAGCCGCCGCGGCCCTGCCGGCGTCGCGCAGCGTCTGCAATCTTCCAGCGATGCTCGGGTCAGCCGGCAGCAGCGCGAGCTCGATCGCAAGCTCCTTCAGCCCGAGGAGGACGCCGATCACACTGGCGAGGCAGCACGCAAGGAGCGCCGCGCTTACCGCAAGCGGCCGCGATCCGCGCCCGGCGCGCTTCTCGATCGCCTCGATCACCCGCCGCTCGAGACTCGCCGGCGCCCGGCGCGGCGGCAGCTCGCAGAGGGCGCGCTGCATCAGATGCTCGAGACGCAGCTGGCGATTCTCTGGGCTCGTCACGGCTCGGCTCCGCTCGCCGCAGCGCTCGCGTCGAACCCGCTGCGTCTCAGCAGCGCGGCCATCGCGATGCGCGCGCGAAGGATATCCGTCTTGACCTTCGCGAGACTGACGCCGAGCCGAGCTGCGATTTCGCGGTACGGCATTTCCTCGAAGTGATAGAGCACCAGGGGTACGCGCTGATGCGCCGGCAATCTCTCGAGCGCCTGTTCAATGATTGCGCGGCGCTGCTCCGCATCGGCCTGCACGAACAGTTCGTCGACTTCGGCCACTGCGGATTCGAGCGCATCCTCGCTCGGCTCACCCTGAAAAACTTCCGTGAACAGCCGCCAGCGGCGGCGATAGCGGGTGAGGTGATTGAGCGTGAGGTGAGTCGCCACCGTTTTGAGCCAGCCGCCGGCCGCCGGGCTCGAGCGCAGTCGCTCGAAATTCGCGTACGCCCGCAGGAAGACCTCCTGCGCGATGTCCTCCGCCTGCGCCGCATTCCCCGTCAGGCGGGCCGCCGTGGTGAAGACCATGTCCTGGTACGCGCGCATGAACGCCGTGAATTCGTGAGAATCGGTCCGCCCTGAGCTTGCCGGTTGCACGAGTGCATCTCTTAGGGCAAGAACCCCGCGGCGACCGGAAAGTTACGGCGCAAGTGCGCGTTGCGGTCCGCCGCGACTGCGCCCCGGAGCGCAGAGGACGTGCCGACCGCAGGGGATGTGCCGCCTACCTCGGCGCCTGCTGGGTCGATCCCGTGTCCAACGATCCGATGCCTTGACGCGCGAGGTCGATGCAGGTCCAGGCCATCGCGAGCGCGCCGTCGCGGAGCGCCTTGTCCGCAGATGCGCTCACGCAGTGGGCGGCGAACTCGGGCTGGTGATTGACGGCTGGGAGCGAGTCGATGCCGATCATCGGATGGATCGAGGGGATGACGCGCGACACGTTGCCCATGTCGGTCGATCCCGAGGGCCGCGTCTCCCATTGGGCGGCATCGGGAAAGGAGCGCCCGAGCGCCTCGACGTTGGCGCGGTAGATTGCGGCGAGCATCTCGTTGTGGTGCATCTCGGCGTAGGGCCTGTCGCCTCCGGTGATCTCGACTTTCGCACCTGTCGCGAGCGCCCCCGCCTCGAAGCACCGGTAGACCTTGCCTCTGAGCTCGGTCAACTGCTCGAGCGTCTCCGAGCGGACGATGTAGCGTGCGGAGGTATGCGCGGGAACGATGTTCGGCGCGTCGCCGCCATGCGTCACGATCCCGTGGATGCGGTCGGCGGCGCGAATGTGCTGTCGAAGCAGACCGATCGCCGTCTGCGCGACCGTGAGGGCATCCGCTGCATTGACGCCGAGCTCCGGAAATGCGGAGGCGTGCGATTCCTTGCCGGTGCAGTGCACCTCGAACATCGACGCCGCGATGATCTTCGCGCGCAGCATGTCGACCGGCGCGGGGTGCACCATCATCGCCGCATGCAAGCCCTCGAATGCGCCGCGCTCGAGGAGCAGGATCTTGCCGCTCGCATTGCCGACTTCCTCCGCTGGCGTGCCGATCACGCTCACGGTCAAGCCGAGCTCGTCGGCGACTTGCGCCGCCGCGAGCGCTGCACCGAGCGCCGAGGCGGCGATGATGTTGTGGCCGCAAGCATGTCCGACACCCGGAAGACTGTCGTACTCGGCGCAGAGGCCGACGTGCACCGGACCGGAGCCGACCCGCGCGCGGAATGCAGTGGGCAGATCACAGATGCCCCGCGCGACGGAGAAGCCCGCATCGGCGAGCATCTCGCAGAGCCAGGCGCAGGCCTTCTCCTCCTCGAACCCGAGCTCCGGATGGGCGTGGATGCGATGGCTGAGGTCGATCAGCTCTTCACGGGCGGTATCGAAGCGCTCTTGCGCCGCATGCTTTGCGTCCATGGTGGTCTCCCCCGGCGTCTCACCGAGGATAGCACCGGCGTGGCACACCCGTTGCTGCGCATGCCGAGCCTGTGCGCGAGATCGAATTCATCGAGGTTCGCCCCTGGACCTGCAGGAGACGCCCATTCGGGGCGCTCCTGCTCGCTGCGGTGGCGGTGGGACTCGGCGCGTGCGCCCACGTGCCGGTGATCGACGAAGCGCGCCTCATGCGGCAGGCCGCTGGCACCGGGAGGATCACCGTCTTCGATGCTCGCGGACCGCTCAGCGCGCGGCAGTCGAAGGGGCTCCTCGAGCGACTCGCCAGAGAGGCCCCGAACGCCGGCGCGCTCGAGCGCCACCTCGCCGCCGAGCAGATCGTGGCGGAGAGCCCGCTCTACGCCGGCAACAGTGTGCGCCTCCTGCGCGACGGCTCCGAGAGCTTTCCCGCCATCTTCGATGCGATCGCCGGAGCGCGGCATTCGCTCGATCTCGAGTACTACATCTTCGAGGACATCCAGAGCGGCGGCCGGCGCCTCGGCGATCTGCTCGTCGCTCGAAGCCGTGCCGGCGTACGTGTGCGCATCATCTACGATGCGTTCGGATCGCTCGATACGCCGTCCGCGCTGTTCGACCGGCTCCGTGGCGCGGGTGTGCAAGTCATCGAATACAACCCGGTCAACCCGTTCAAAGCCTCCGGGCATTACTCCCCCAACTTGCGCGATCACCGCAAGCTCCTGGTCGCCGACGATGCCGTGGCGATCGTCGGCGGCATCAATCTCGCGAGGGAAGAGAGCGCTCCCACGATCGGCGGCCTCGCGGGGCGGCCGGCCAAGGAGCCGCAAGGGGCGCGCGAGCCCTGGCATGACCTGGACGTGGAGATCCGAGGCCCGGTCGTGCCGGAATTCTCGAGACTCTTCGATGAGCACTGGCGCGCACAGCACGGTCCCCCGCTCGAGGCAGCCGCACAGGCGCGAGAGCCGCAGCGCGAGGGCGGGCAGATCGTTCGAGTTCTCGGCAGCAGCCCCAAACGGCTCAAATCGCGCTACTACGCGACGGTGTTGACCGCGATCCGCACGGCCGATCGCAGCATCTGGATCACGGCCGCCTACTTCGTTCCCACGCACCAGGAGCTGAGGGGACTGGAGGCTGCCGCACGGCGCGGCGTCGACGTGCGCATTCTGCTGCCCTCGCACAGCGACATCGGGCTCATCATCCCGGTCGAGCGCTCCTATTACCCCGCGCTCCTGCGGGCGGGCGTCAAGCTCTACGAGCGGGAGGACGGAATCGTCCACTCCAAGAGCATGGTGGTGGATGGGGTGTGGTCGCTCATCGGGTCATCGAATCTCGATCAGCGCAGCGTACTCTTCAATGACGAGGTCGATGCCGTCATTCTCGGCAAGTCGACGGCAGAGCAGCTCCGCGCCGCCCTCACGCGCGACATGCGGCATGCCCGGCCGGTCGGATGGGAGCAGGTCCGCCGCGAGGGCGCGATCGAGAGGCTGAAGGGCTGGTTCTGGCGGCTCTGGGAGCAGCTGCTGTGAAAGCCCGGCTCGCGGGACGATCCATCGGGGCGTGCGTCTGACCCCGGGGGTCCGGACCATCGACCGAGGGGCCTCGTTTACAATCGCCTGCGCGGCGCCTACTCTTCACATAAATCCGGCCACGCGGTCGTGGCCGAACACAACAACGCCAGCGGGAGGACTCCATGAAGTACGCCGTGTGGTTCGTGCGCCTTGTGTTCGGGGCCTGGATGGTTCCCGCCGGCCTGAACCATTTCTATACGTTGTTCCCGCAGCCGATGGGCTCGAAGCCCCTCAGCCACGAGCTGGTCGTGGCCCTGCTGAGCAGTCATCTGTTCGGCGTCGTCAAGGCCGTCGAGCTGATCGCCGGCGTCTGCGTGCTGACGGGGCTCTACGCGTCGCTTGCGCTCGTGGTATGCATGCCGGTCTCGGTCTGCATTTTCTACTGGGACACGCCGCTCGAGGGCTGGGGCTCGGGGGCTTCGTTCTTCGGCGAGGCGGCGCTGCTCTGTAA
>JBOHZR010000109.1:0-13758 GCA_050738595.1 Steroidobacteraceae bacterium
GGAGGGCGAGGCGGTCGCGAGCGGCTCGCTGCACGTCGACAACATCGCACCGTCGCTCTTCGGCGGGCTCGTGCTGACGGTCGGTATCGAGCATCCGCGCGTGAAGCAGATTCCGGTGCCCTCGGGGGTGCGCGCGGTGATCGTGCATCCACACATGTTTCTCTCGACGAAGCAGGCGCGCGCGATCCTCGCTCGCAGCGTCGGCTTGTCGGATTTCGTGTGGCAAACGGCGAATCTCGCGGGATTCATCTCCGGGTGCTACACGGACGATCTCGACATGATCCGGGCCTCCTTGGAGGACGTGGTGATCGAGCCGCAGCGGCAGGCGCTCATCCCCGGTTTCGCAGAGGTGCGCCGCGCCGCGATGCAGGCCGGCGCGCTCGGCTGCTCGATCTCGGGCGCCGGACCTGCGATGTTCGCGTGGGCGCCCGAAGCGCATGCAGCGGCCGTGCGCGAGGCGATGCGCGCCGAGCTCACGCAGCGGCGGGTGGCGATCGACGACTGGATCGTCGAGATCGGCGGCGAGGGCGCGCGCATCATGGCGGCCGCGTGAATGCGCGAGTCATGGCGGCAGGCGGACATTCCGGCGGACTCTCCGGCGGCGGCGGGCGAGCCGTGAGCGCGCCGCGCTTCGTGAGCACGCGTGACCCGACGTGCGCGGCGGGCTTTGCCGAGGCACTCGAGCAGGGGCTCGCGCCGGATGGCGGGCTGTACGTACCGGCCGCGTGGCCGTCGCTCTCGCCCGAGGCGCTGCGCGGCGCGGAATCGGGCGGCCACGAGTCGGGCGGCGAGGCGCTCACCTCGTCCGAGGGTCTCGCGCGCCTCGCCGCCGCAATCGTGCGGCCGTTCGCCGCAGGTAGCGTGCTCGCAGGTGATCTGCCGGCGATCGGGCAGGAGGCGTTCAGCTTCGGGGCACCGCTCGTGCCGCTCGAGCCGGGCGGGTCGCTCTCGGTCCTCGAGCTCCATCACGGCCCGACCGCGGCATTCAAAGATTTCGGCGCGCGCTTCCTCGCGGCGAGCCTCGCGCGGTTGCGCGCGCGGGGCGGCGCCGCCCGCACGGCGACCGCACGCGGTGCGCCACGGCCGCTCACCATCCTCGTCGCGACCTCCGGGGATACGGGCGGGGCAGTGGCCGCGGCATTCCACGGCCGCGCGGGCATCGAGGTGGCGGTGCTCTTTCCGAAAGGACTCGTCTCACCTACCCAGGAGCGGCAACTCACGTGCTGGGGCGACAACGTGCGCTCATTCGCGGTGCGCGGCACCTTCGATGACTGCCAGCGGCTCGTCAAGGAGGCGTTCCTCGATCGCGAGCTCGCGGCCTCGCGCACACTGTCATCCGCGAACAGCATCAATCTCGGACGCCTGCTGCCTCAGGCGGTCTACTACGCAGCGGCGAGCCTCGCGATCCGGCGCGCCCACGGGCAGCCGGCGTCGTTCGTCATTCCGAGCGGCAATCTCGGCAACTCGCTCGCGTGCCTGTGGGCACGGCGGCTCGGGTTGCCGATTGCCAACGTCGTGCTCGCGCACAACGCCAATCGCGCCGTGCCCGATTTTCTGCGAACCGGTACGTGGTCGGCACGGCCGAGCATCGCTACGCTCGCCTCCGCGATGGACGTGGGCAATCCGAGCAATCTCGAGCGGCTGCGCTCGCTGTGCCCTGAGCTCGATACGCTGCGCGGCGCGCTGAGCGCCGATTCCGTGGACGATGAGCGCATCCGCGCGCGCATTCGCGCGGGATTCGAGCGGTACGGACAGCTGTGGTGCCCTCACACGGCGACCGCCGCGGAGGTCTACGAGCGGCTGCCCCCATCCCGGCGCGGCGACGGGCCCTGGGTGATCGTCGCAACGGCGCATGCGGCGAAGTTCCGGGAGATCGTCGAGCCGCTCGTCGGCCGCTCGGTTCGCATGCCGCAGGCGCTCGCGGACCTGTCTGCGCGTCCGACGTCCTGCACGGAAATCGCAGCGACGCTCGGCTCGCTGCGCGATGCGCTCGGCGCCTGAATGATCCCGGCGCGTGAGGCTCGACTGAGGACCCGCCCCGCATGAATCCGCTCTCCCAGCTCCCCCCGCTCACTTGGGCGCTCGTCGTATGCGCGGTCGCGCTCGGCTGGGCGCTCTCGTGGCTCGTGCGCTGGTATTTGAGGCGCAGCGCGCGCAAGGCCCTCGTGGGGGCAATCACCGCGGTCGCGCTCGATCATCTGACGGATGTGCTCGTACCCGACGGCATGGGCAGCTCGTTCCACGTGGATTTCCTGCTGCTCACGAGCCGTGGGGTGGTCGTGATCGACCTGCGCGACGTCGCAGGCAACGTCTTCGGCGGCGATCAGATGAACGAGTGGACGGTGATGGACGGGGCGCATCGCTTCACGTTCGTCAATCCGCAGAGCGCCCTGTACGACCGGGTGGCGGCCGTGAAGGCGTTCGCAGGCGACACGCCCGTCGAGGGCCGCATCGTCTTCACGCGCCGCGCGCGTTTCCCGAAGGGCTTGCCGAAGTGGACGCTCATGATCGACTCGCTGCGCACGGAGTTTCCGTCCGCTGACCCGGCGCTGCTCGCGGGTGTGGCGGGCCGGTCCGGCGAGACTTGGGAGCACATCAAGCGCTCGACGTCCCCGAGCTCACTCGCGCAGCCGCGGCCCGTCGCCGTGACCTGACGTCGATCCGACTCATTTGTGGCGTTGACTCGCTTCCGCGCCGTGATCGGCGAGCACGAGCGCGACGCAAGCCGTGAGCTTCTTCGCGTACGCGATGTGCAGGAACTCGTTCGGGCCGTGCGCGTTCGAGTGCGGTCCGAGAACGCCCGTCACGAGAAACTGCGTATCGGGAAAGCGCTCCCCGAGCATGGCCATGAATGGGATCGAGCCCCCGCAGCCGACATGGACCGCCTCGCGCCCGAAGAGCTCGCGTGAGGCGCGCTGCAGGGACTCCTCGAGAGACGGCGCGAAGGGTGGGGCGTTCCAGCCGCTCGTCGGCGCATCGGCGTCGAAGCGGATTTCGACCCCGTAGGGCGGATCGTCCGTGAGTGCCGCGTGCAGCGCGCGAGCGGCACGCGCCGGATCGCACGTCGGCGGCAAGCGCAGCGAGAGCTTCAGCGCAATTTCCGGCAGCAGCACATTGCCTGCGGAGGCGACCGGCGGCAGTCCGTCGGCGCCCGTCACGGCGAGTGTGGGCCTCCACGTGCTTGCGACGAGCAGCTCCAGAGGATCGTTCGAGAGAGGCCGCGCATGGCCTGCGAACGGGATCTTCGCAGCGATGCCGTCTCCCAGCACGCGCGCGGCCGCACCGAGCTGGGCGAAGCGGTCCTGCGGCAGGCGCACGTGCAATTCTTCGAGCAACAGGTCGCCCGTCACGGGGTTCTCGATGCGCGCGAGCAGCTGCTCGAGGAGTCGGAAGGGCGTCGGCGCGATGCCGGTCGCGAGCCCCGAGTGCACGCCTTCCGTGAGCACCCGCACGAGGAGCCGGCCGGTGAGGTTTCCGCGCAGCGACGTCGTGCACCACAGCTGCTCGTAGTTGCCGCATTCAGCGTCGAGACACACGACGAGGGAGGGCGTGCCGAGCCGCGTTCCGAGCGCCGCCAGGTGCGCGGGCAGATGAATGCTGCCGCTCTCCTCCGAGGCTTCGAGGAGGAGCAGGCAGCGGGGAAGCGGGGCGCGCTGCGCCTTGAGCGCGGCGATCGCCGCGAGCGCGCTGAAGGGGGCATAACCGTCGTCTGCGGCACCGCGGCCGTACAGTTTGCCGTCGCGCCGCACCGGCTCCCAGGGCGAAAGCCCCGGCAGCCAACCGGTGAACTCCGGCTGCTTGTCGAGGTGCCCGTAGAGCAGCACGCAGCCGGGCAGCTCGCCGTCAATGTCGACGAGGAGCAGCGGTGTGAGGCCGGGCAGCCGCTGCACGTCGACCCGCATGCCGTCGATCGGCTGCGCGCGGCACCAATCCACGATCAGCTCGAGGGCGCGTTCCATGTGCCCGTGTGCCTCCCAGTCCCGATCGAAAAGGGGAGAGCGGTTGGGAATGCGAACGAACGCCTCGAGCCGCTCGATGACCGATTCATCCCAGCGATGCTCGATGTCCAACAAAAGCTTTTTTATATCTATAGCTTGCATGTACTTCTTCACGTTAAAAATAGGTACATCGCCGGCTGGCCATGCGCGATCACGCCGCCCTCAAGGCGGCGGCGGCAGGCCGAACAGAGTGCGCGCCGCGGCGGTCGTCGTCTCGGCCAGCGCATCGAACACGACTCCGCGGGCGCGTGCGACGGCGTGCGCCACGTGCGGGAGGTAGGCCGGCTCGTTGCGTCGTGAGGCCGGCTTGCACTCCAGATCGCGGGGCAGCAGGTACGGGGCATCCGTCTCGATCATCAAACGTTCGGCAGGAATCTCGCGCACGAGCGGCGCGAGGTGGGCGCCGCGCCGCTCATCACAGATCCATCCGGTGATGCCGATCGCCAGATCGAGGCTCAGGTCCTCGGCGAGCTCGGCACCCGTGCCCGTGAAGCAATGCGCGACGGCGCCCACGAGACCAGGACGATGCTCGCGCAGGATCGCGGCGAAGTCCGCGTGCGCGTCGCGCTGATGCAGGAACACGGGTTTGCCGATGCGGCAGGCGAGCTCCAGCTGGCGCGCGAACGCGCGGCGCTGGACATCGCGGGGCGAGAGATCGCGGTAGTAATCGAGCCCACACTCCCCGACCGCCACGACGGCCGGGTGCGCAGCGAGCCGCTCGAGCTCAGCGGCGAGCTCGTCATCGAGCTCGGTCGCATGATGCGGATGAACGCCTGCGGTCGCGAACAGCCTTCCGGCATGCGTCTGCGCCAGCGCGATCGCGCGTCGGGTACTTTCCCCGTTCGAGCCGGTCACGATCATCTGCATGACCCCGGCGGCGCGCGCCCGCGCGATGACTTCCGGCCGATCGAGGTCGAAGCTGTCGTGCGCGAGGTTCACGCCGATGTCGATGAGCGCCATGTCGGCATTTTATCTGCCGGCATCCCGGGGCTTGCCGTCTCCTGGCAAAATACCCTCATGTGGAGGCAGCGCGCATGGGTCGTCGGGGCGGCGGCGAGCGCCGCGATCGGGATCGCGATCGCGAGCACCGCAAGCGCCGCATGGGGCGCCGATGCGCAGGCGTCGCGCTGGCTCGATGTCGAGAGCCGCATCCAGTACGCGTATTACACCGAGGACCGCCGGACGCTCGAGAGCATTGCGGCCTCGCTCGCGGCGGATGGGACATCGGGGGGCGAGCGACCCTACTACCTCGCTCTCGCGAGCTATCGGCTCGCGGACCTCGCCGATGCCCATCGGCCACAGCAGGCGAAGGAGCCGGCAGAGCGCTGCGTGGAGAGTCTCGAGAACAGCTCCGGCTCATCACCGGCCGCGGCGGAGCAGCTCGCGCTCGAGTCGGCATGTTTGCATCTGCTCGCCGTGCTCGAGCCGCTGCGCAGGCCCTATCTGGCGCTGAAGAGCGGCGGCGCTTTGAAGCATGCGCTCACGCTCGCGCCGCGCAATCCACGGGTGCTGCTGGTTCGCGCACTCGCCGACCGTGATCGAGCGGGCGATCCAGCGCTCGTCGCTCGCGAGCTGCGCCAGGCGACCACAGCGTTCGAGCTCGAGCGCCAGGGCATCGAGCGGGTGCCGGATTGGGGCGCCGCCGAAGCCTACGCACTCCTCGGCCGCGCGCTGCTCGAGCAGGGGCAACCCCTCGCCGCGCGCGGGGCGCTCGAGCACGCGCTGCTGCTCGTGCCGGATTTCGCGCTCGCGCACCGACTGATGGCGCGCATCACTGCGGGATGAGCGTGACAGCGATGAGCAGCGACGACACGACTCGCGAGCCGCCGACCACACCGCCCGTGCCGGTTCCGCGCCCCTCTCTCGGGGCGCGCGCGTTGTACATGCTGGTCTTCGCGCTGGTATTCTGGATATTGTGTTGGACGCTCGCGATCACCGCTCTCGCGCAGCTCGGTCTGACGGCTCTCGCCGTGCGGCCGAATCCCGATGTGGCGCGCTTCGGCGCCGGGCTCGCGGCCTACTCGCGCCAGATCATCGAGTTCCTGACTTTCGCGAGCGAGCGCATTCCCTATCCTTTCAGCGGGTGGCCCACCCTATGAGGGTCGGGCTCACGGCCTGCGCGGTCCTCGCGGCTGCGGCGCTGCTCGGGCTCATGCCGCTTAAGGTATTCGCGGCCGCGACGGAGCACGCCAGCACGCCAGCCAAGCAGGATGCGTCGGCTCGGCAGGCTGGGTCAGCTCGACAGGAGGCATCGGCTCGCGAGAACGCGCCGCTCAAGCGGGATGCCCTTGCCCAACAGCAGCACGCAGCATCGGACCGGCCACCCGGATCGGATCGGCCGCATCGAGGCGTGCCGCAGCAGCCGCACGGAGTCCCGGCGGGTCCGCCGCCCGATCTCAGCGCACCCCCGATCAATCACGTGATGACGCCGGAGCAGGTGCATGCGCTCATCTCGACGCCCGAGGCGCAAGGCCCCGAGGACGTGATGGTCGAGGAGGGCAGGTATGAGGCGCCGGTTCCGCAGGGCCAAATCCGCGCGCTGGCGTGGGCGCTCCTGCATCCGCTCGAGGCCTGGCGCATCTTCACGCCCGTGACGGACGAATAGCCCGGGCGGCCGCCTCGCCCTCAACTCAAGGCGTGACGACGATCTTGCCGATTTGCTGATTCGATTCGAGGTAACGGTGCGCCTCGACGATCTCGTCGAGCGCGAACGTCTTCGCGATCACGGGCTTCAAATGGCCCTCGGTGAGTCCTCGCACGATCAGCTCCCTGGCACGCGCGAAGCGCTCGGGCTTGTTCCAGATGTAGGAGGCCACCCAGCCGCGCAGGCTCAGGCTCTTGAGCGCGGCGGGCCAGTGGGGGTAGGGCGTCGGCTGTCCGCTCAGAGCGCCGTAGATGAACAGAATCCCTTCCTCGGCCATGGCATTCGCGAGCTTCTCGACGAGCGGTCCGCCGACCGGATCGAACACCACGCGCGCTCCCTTGCCGCTCGTGATGCGCATCACCTCCTGGACGATATCGCTCTCGGCGGTGGCGACGACGTGCTTCGCGCCCTGCTCGCGCAGCGCTGCAGCCTTGGTGCTGTGGCGGGTCGCGGCAATGGGGACCGCGCCGGCCCAGTTCGCGAGCTGGATCGCGGCGATACCGACGCTGCTCGATGCGGCGGGGATGAGGACGTAGTCGCCGATGCCGACTTTCGCGACCTCGACGATGGCGAAAGCGGTGAGGTACTGCATCCAGATCGAGGCAGCCTGTACCGGCGAGAGCTGGGGCGGAGCCGCAATCACGCTGCGCGCGGGCACGATGGCCTTGTCGGCGTAGACGCCGTATTCGCCGAGCCGATACGAGGGGACGACGCACACGCGCTCGCCGGACTTGAATCCGTGGACGCCCTCACCGAGCGCATCGATCGTCCCGGCGGCCTCGTAGCCGATCAGCGTCGGCAGCTTCGGCGGTACGAGATACGCGCCGGCGCGGAACATCGCCTCGGAGCGATTGAGTCCGATCGCCTCCACCCGGATGCGGATCTCTCCCGGACCCGGCTGGCCGACCTCGGTGTCCTCGAGCTCGAGGACCTCGGGGCCACCGGTCTTGTGAACGCGAACGACCTTCGCCATGGCAGCTCCGACTGGATGTCGCGATTGGAAGCAGCAGTTTGCCTCGCTCGCTGCGGCGCTGCAAACGTGCGGCGCTGCAAACGCGCCCCCTCCGTGCCCATCCACTCTCCGAAGCCGCCTGCAGCGCCGTCAGCCGTGCCGCGTCCGCGCCGAGAAGAACGCCCCGAGATGCGGGTTGCCGACCTGCCGCACAGCTCGTGCGATCGCCTGTCGCACGCAGCGGGTGTGCATCTCGAACCTCGCGAGATCGCGATCGTCCGGCACCCGCGCACAAACCTCGTTCGCCGCACTGCGGATGCGCTCGAGAAGAGTGCGCGTGCCGTGCTCGGTCGCGAGATTCAAGTCGCCGTAGCTCACCGCCACCCACGGCACATCGACCGCAGGCGCCGCCGTTGCGCGCAGCGGCGTGGCAGTGAGCAGCACCACACCCGCAGCGGCTGCGAGCAGCCAGCCTACCGCACCGGCCGAGGCTGCGCGGCGCGCAGGCGGAATCCTGTGTTTGAACGGGACCATGGACACTCCTTCAGTGAGTGATTGAGTCGACCGTTTGATGCGGCAGGTGGCCGCGGGGTTTATGAGACATCGGCAGGTCGTCCCGAGTATCCACGGCTTCGTCGCGCGAGAGCCCCGTCGCGGTGTCGAACCTGCTGTACCCGCATGTGCGCGCGCACCTCGCGCGTCTGAAGATCGGGGAGGGCTGATTCAGCCGGCCGCCCTCGCATCCTGCACGCGTCCCTTCCATCGTCCGCCGCGGCCGAGCCGGTACTGCACGGCGGACCAGAGCGTCGCGCCGGCATAGAAGGCCGCGATCGCCGGCAGCGCCGCTGCCCAAAGGGCCGGGAGCCGATAGAAGCGCACCATGGGCAGATAAGCGAGAGTCATGAGCGCCCAGGCGCCCGCACCGAGAGTCATCGTGAGCGGATCGCCGGTGAGCAGCAGCAGTGGCGGCGCGAGGTAAGTCACCGCGAGGCCGAGCAGCGTCACTGCGAGCAGCAGGTAGGAGTGGCGCAGCTGCTGGAATGCCGTGCGCGCGATCATGCGGCCGATCTGCGCGAACGAGCCGTACACTCTGAGGCTGCGCGCCGTGCGGCTGAGCCCGAGCGAGATCGAGCCGCCCGAGGCTTTGACCGCCACGGCGAGCGCGCAGTCGTCGATGATCGAAGTGCGGATCGCCGCGAGGCCGCCGATGCGGCTCAGGGCTTGCGGACGGATCAGCATGCAGCCTCCGGCCGCGCCCGCGGTCCTCGCGCGCGGAGAGGCGATCCACGCGGGAGGATAGAGTTTGAAGAAAAAGAATACGAACGCGGGAATCAGGCACCGCTCGGGGAACGTCGCTGTCGAGAGGCGA
The DNA here is from genome assembly GCA_050738595.1 of Steroidobacteraceae bacterium. Lineage (GTDB taxonomy): Bacteria > Pseudomonadota > Gammaproteobacteria > Steroidobacterales > Steroidobacteraceae > JASHUC01. The sequence goes on from JBOHZR010000109.1 coordinate 8,964, forward strand.
ACCATCGAGGAGAGCAGATCGAGCCCCTGCGCCTCCGCTCGTGCGACGAGCAGGGCGATGTTCTCCCGCTCGTGCTCGATATCCGCGTCGGTGAGCAGCAGGTAGTCGGGATGATGGACGGCGGCGCCGGCAATGCCCTGCGACATCGCCCAGAGCTTGCCGCTCCAGCCCGCAGCGAGCGGAGCGCCATCGAGGATGGTGAGTCTTTGCGCGGCACCGGCGGCCGCTGCCGCGGCGAGCGCGGCGCCTGCCGTACCGTCGGTGCTGGCATCGTCCACGACGATCACGTGTATCGGCCCGGCGAGCTCCTGTCGCAGCAGCGAGCCGACCGCGGCGCCGATGACATCCGCCTCGTTGCGCGCGGGAATGACGGCGACGACTCGCCGCCCCGGCGCTGCTGCGGCGCTTGCCGGCCGCGGTGCATGCGATTGCGCGCGGGGCAGATGCCGTGCGACGCGCCAGAACCTGCCGCGCGCACCGAGCAGATAGAGCCAGATGAGAAGCGGGAGCGCGGCGGCGGCCCGAGCCCCGAGCGGCAGAGCGCCGTGCATCACGAAGCCGAAGCTCCCGCGAGCGCATCGCACAGCGCGCTCACGTCGGACTCGGGCTGATTCCAGGAGACGACGAAGCGCGCCTGCCCGTGCGCGGCCGCGCCCCAATCATAGAACTCGAACCCCTGCGCCCTGAGGCGCGCCTTGGCGTGCTCGCCGAGCCGCACGAACACCTCGTTCGCCTCGACCGGCTCGAGGAGCCGCCCGCCGGCTGCGCGGCCGATGCGCACCGCGAAGCCGTTCGCACGCTCCGCATTGCGTTTCCAGACGCCGGTCTCGACGTAGGCGTTGAGCTGCGCGGAGACGAAGCGTGATTTGGAGAGCAAATGCCCCGCACGCTTGCGGCGCAGCTCGAAATCGGCTGCGTGCGCGGGCTCGAAGAACACGACAGCCTCCGCGGCGAGCGCGCCGTTCTTCGTCGCGCCGAAGCAGAGCACATCGATTCCCGCACGCCACGTGATCTCCCCGGGATGGCAGCCGAGAAACGCGAGCGCATTCGCGAAGCGCGCCCCATCGAGATGCACTCTGAGGCCACGCCGGTGCGCGGCCTCCGTGAGGGCGGCGAGCTCGTGAGGACGGTAGCTCGTGCCGAGCTCGGTCGCCTGGGTGATCGACACGACAGCCGGCTGCACCGTGTGCACGGACACCGGCGATTCATCGAGCGCAGCCTCGAGTACGGCAGCCGTGAGCTTGCCGTGTGCGCCGGCCAAGGGTACGAGCCGCGCTCCGCCCGTTGCGTGCTCGGGTGCCCCGCATTCATCGCGCACGATGTGCCCCTCCTCGTGCGCGAATATCGCCCCATAGGGCGGAGTGAGAACCGCGAGGCTCAATGCATTGGCCGCCGTTCCCGTCGCGACCGGATAGGCTCGCAGCGTGCGGCCGAAGAACTCGCCGAGAACGCTCGAGAGCCGCTCGGTCCACGGATCATCTCCGTATGCCCGCTCGAGGCCGTGATTGGCGGCGTGCAGCGCCTCGAGAACTTCGGGGCAGATCGGCGCAGTGTTGTCGCTGAAGAAGCGCATGAGAGACGATCCCTGGGCCATCCCGAGGGCTGCTATGATGCCAGCAACCGGCGCACGGCTCCCGCTCATGCGATCTTCGATGCTCGACGCGACACCGCAGCTGCCACTCTGGTCCCATGAGGATCCGCGTGAGTCCTGGGTCGTGCGCGAGAGCCGCCGCGCCCGCAGACTTGCCGTGCGCGTCTTTCAGACGGGACGCGTCGAGATCGTCGTCCCGCTCAAGACTTCCCGCGGCGCGGTCGAGCGGTTCGTCGCGCGCCATCGTCCCTGGATCGAGCGCAAGCGCGCCGAGGCACTCGATCACTCCCCGACGCTCGAGCCTTTTCCGCCCCGCGCGATCGAGCTGCCGGGATGCGGCGAGAGCTGGCGCATCCATCTCGCGGGAGGACCCGGTCGAGCGCGCCTCGAGTACACGCCGGGTCTGATCAGTCTCGCCGGGGATTGCGGCAACGGCCGCGCCGTGCGGCAGCTGCTGCGCCGCTGGCTGATCGTCCGTGCCCACACCCTGCTCGGAGCCGAGCTCGGGCGCTCTGCGCGCGAGCTCGGCTTTTCTTATGCGCGCGTCATCGTGAGGCGGCAGCGCACGCGCTGGGGGAGCTGCTCGGCGCGCGGCACCGTGAGCCTGAATTGCTGCCTGCTGTTTCAGCGTCCCGAGGTGGTGCGGTATCTGCTCATCCACGAGCTCGTCCACACGCGCCACCTCAACCATTCGCGGCGCTTCTGGCAGTGCGTCGCCGAGCACTGCCCCGAGCACCGCGCGCTCGACCGGGAGCTGCTCGACGGCTGGCACCGCGTGCCGTTCTGGGTGTTCGGGGAGCCATGACGGAGCCTACCGGCCGGGTCGATCTCTCGGACGAGCAGGTCCACTGGGACCTCGGCTCCTCGCTGTCCTACGGGGAGTACCTGCGCCTCGACAGGCTCCTCGACGCACAGAAGCCGCTCACCTCCGAGCACGACGAGATGATGTTCATCATCATCCATCAGGTCTCGGAGCTGTGGATGCGGCTCCTCCTGCACGAGCTCGACGGCGTGCTCGAGTGCGTGCGCCGCGACGACATCGGCCCCTCGTTCAAGATGCTCGGGCGCGTCTCGCGTGTGCAGACGCAGCTCACGGCTGCGTGGGACGTGCTCTCGACGATGACGCCCTCCGACTATTCCGCCTTTCGCAACTCGCTCGGCCGCTCCTCGGGCTTTCAATCCGTGCAGTACCGCATGCTCGAGTTCACGATCGGCAACAAGAACGCGGAGACGATCGAGGTGCACCGCCGCGACGCCGGGACTTACGCGACGCTCAAGCGCGCGCTCGAGGCCCCATCGCTCTACGACGAAGTGCTCGCGCTGCTCTCGCGCCGCGGCTACGGCATACCCGAGGACTATCTATCGCGAGACTTCAGCGAGCCGTACCGGCCGAGCAAGCAGGTGGCAGGCGCATGGCTCGCGGTCTACCACAATGCCGAGGAGGATTGGGATCTCTACGAGCTCGCCGAACGCCTGATCGACCTCGATTACAAATTCCAGCTCTGGCGCTTCCACCACGTGAAGACGGTGGAGCGCATCATCGGCTACAAGCGCGGGACGGGCGGCACGCAGGGCGTCGCGTATCTTGCCAAGGCGCTCGAGCTCAGATTCTTCCCGGAGCTGTGGCAGATCCGGACTTCGATGTGACCTGATCCTACTCCATTCAAACCAATGACTTGCAGCACCGCCGATGGCGTCAGCGTGTACTCGGCATAGAGTCGCTTGCCCTCTCGACGCAGATTGATCCGGCCGAGCATCTCCCGCAGAAGGATTCGCGCCTTGCCCGCGGCGCGGGGGTCGCCGTCGAGTCCCTCGGTGAGCTGCTTTCGGTACAGGTCCGCGGCCGTCGGCAGCAGATGCGCGATGCGCTGCGCTTCGCGCGCGCTCCTGGTCGATGATGCTCGCCCCGCTCTGCAGCTCTGTGCTGTAGCGGGAATAGATCGCGACGGCTTTTACTTGTGTCTCCGTGCGCTCGCGAGGAGCGTCTTTGCGTGGTCGGCCAGACTGGGTAGTGTCTCAGTTTGAATTTCGCCCCGCTTGGCTCCGGCCTCAACTCCGCGAAAATGCATGGCGTTAAGCACTGCTCGCTGGCGGGACAGGATCACGCGGAGTTGGCTGTCTTGGACTTAGCCGACCGAGGATCGATGCCCACATAGCCGATATCGTCCCGCAGGCAGCGAAAGCGCCGAACGCGATGAAGTGCAACTCGCTTCGTTCGACGATGGCGCCGAAGAGCATGAAGGCAGCGATCAGATAATGCAGGATAGCCGCCCCGTACAGGATCATTTTCATTGTGGGGCAGGATTATGCCGAAAGGACCACGCGGCGTACGCAACATATCGGCGGGTGCTGCGGCGCTGAGTGACTGCTATCCTTGCCGATCCGGCCTTCGAGGCGTAACTGCTCAATAAGCCGGGGCGGCATGCAGCCCTTGGCGTTTCAATCAGTTGCAGATGCAGTCTCATGTGGGTTATAAGATTGCATCCGTTTGGAGGTCTGCACCGGTTTGATGAAGCATCGCATCGTGATGCCGCCGATCCCCGAGGCCGAGCGCACGCCGTTGGTGGTGGCGCTACTGGGGATCATCGAGATGCAGGCGCAGAGGATTCAGCGGCAGGAGGAGCAGATCGAGCTGCTGAAGGAGGAGATTCTTATCCTCAAGGGGCAGAAGAAGCGCCCGCAGTTCAAGCCCAGCAAGATGGATCAGGGCACGGAGCGGTCCGATCCCAAAGAGGCGGATGGGGAGAAGGATCAACGCCGCCCCGGTTCAGACAAGCGCAGCAAGAGCGCTGAGTTGGTGATTCACGATGAGCAGATCGTGCAGCCGAAGCGGCGCATTCCCCGAGGCTCGCGCTTCAAGGGCTACCGGGACATCGTCATTCAAGACTTGGTGATCCGAGCCCACAACATCCGTTATCGGCTGGCACGCTGGCTGACCCCGCAGGGAGAGTATTTGATCGGGGAGTTGCCCGCGCATCTGGCCGAGCATCGCTTTGGGGCGAGGCTGCGCAGCTATGTGCTGTATCAGCACCATCATTGTCAGGTCACCCAGCCGCTGCTGCATGAGCAGCTGCGCGAATGGGGCATCGACATCTCTCGCGGGCAGATCGATGCGCTCCTGAGCGCCGGCCAGGATGCCTTTCATGAGGAGAAGGATGGCGTGCTCGAGGCCGGATTATCCACTGCCGCCTACATCAGCGTGGA
>JBOHZR010000110.1:0-39870 GCA_050738595.1 Steroidobacteraceae bacterium
ATTCACTGCCGTGTTCATGCTCAACAGCCTCGCGCTCGGCTACGTCGGGTCGCACCAGACCGAGCAGCCGAAGTCGATCTTCGACACGGCAGGGCAGACGCACCAGGCGCCGGCGAGCCCGGCGCTGCCGGGCGTCACGCTCGGCAAGCCTGCGTCTCATTCGGCCACCCCGAGCACTCGGGCTGGGACGCCGCCGACTGGGAGCTCCCCGGGAGCGCGGACGTCTTCTGCGCCGCGGGAAGGCTCCGGTTCCGCGCCGGCGCAAGCGCCGCCCGCGGGCAAGTGAAATTCTCTTTTGTGCCGACGTGGTGGAATTGGTAGACACACTAGCTTGAGGGGCTAGCGCCGCAAGGTGTGGGAGTTCGAATCTCCCCGTCGGCACCAATACCCGCATTTCACGGAAGATTTGGATCGCGTGCCACGCGATCGGCGCGCGGGCCGTGAAAATCGCGCCTGGACCTCGCTATAATAATGAGATGCCTGGCGATTACCTTCCGGTACTGATCTTCCTGATCATTGCTACAGCGCTTGCCGCGGTGCTGCTCACCCTCGGCACGGGGCTCGGACGATTCTTCTCGCGTGCCCCTGGCGACCGCGACAAGCTCTCCCCGTATGAATGCGGCTTCGAGCCGTTCGAGGACACGCGCATGCGCTTCGACGTGCGCTACTACCTCGTCGCGATTCTCTTCATCATCTTCGACCTCGAGATCGCGTTCCTCTTTCCCTGGGCGGTCGCCCTCGCGAAGATCGGCGTGTTCGGGCTCGTCGCGATGGGAATCTTCATCGCGATCCTCGTCGTCGGATTCATCTACGAGTGGAAGAAAGGAGCCCTGGAGTGGGACTAGAGCCGGACGCTCCGGAGGGCTTTGCGCAGCGCGGATTCCTCACGACACAGGTCGATACCCTCGTCAACTGGGCCCGAACGGGATCGCTCTGGCCGATGACCTTCGGGCTCGCCTGCTGCGCGGTCGAGATGATGCACGCGGGGGCTTCGCGCTACGACCTCGACCGCTTCGGCGTCGTGTTTCGGCCGAGCCCGCGGCAGTCCGACGTGATGATCGTCGCGGGCACTCTCGTCAACAAGATGGCCCCGGCCCTGCGCAAGGTGTACGACCAGATGGCCGAGCCGCGCTGGGTCATCTCGATGGGATCGTGCGCGAACGGCGGAGGGTACTACCATTACTCCTACGCCGTCGTGCGCGGATGCGACCGGATCGTGCCGGTCGATGTGTACGTGCCCGGCTGTCCCCCGACAGCCGAGGCTCTCGTGTACGGCATCATCCAGCTGCAGAAAAAGATCGCGCGTACGAGCACGATCTCGCGCTAGCTCACGCAAGGAGCCGATTGACTTGACCGAGCGCATTTCCGCTCTGGCTCAGAAGGTGGACGCGCACCTCGCGGGACGCGTGCGGCGCGTCCCCGCGCTCGCGGACGAGCTCGCCTACGAGGTCGAGCCCGGCGCGCTGCTCGAGGTCTGCCGCACGCTCCGCGATGCATCCGAGCTGAGATTCGAGATGCTGATGGACCTCGCGGGCGTCGACTACCTCGAATACGGCATGGATCAGTGGCAGACGCAGTCGGCGACCCGCTCGGGATTCAGCCGCGGTCGCACGCCCTACGAGGAGGCCGAGCGGCCGGCGCCCGTCGGCGGGGCGCGCTTCGCTGTCGCCTATCAGCTGCTGTCGATCACCCACAACCAGCGCGTGCGGCTGCGTGCGCGCTGCGAGGGCGAAACGGAGCCCGTCGTCGACTCGGTGACGGGCGTCTGGGCCTCCGCGAACTGGTTCGAGCGCGAGGCGTTCGACCTCTACGGCATTCTCTTCCGCGGGCATCCCGACTTGCGCCGCCTCCTGACGGATTACGGCTTCATCGGCCACCCCTTCCGCAAGGACTTCCCGCTCATCGGCAACGTCGAAGTCCGCTACGACCCGGACCGCAAGCGCGTGGTCTACCAGCCCGTGAGCATCGAGCCTCGGGTGCTGGTGCCGCGGGTCATCCGCGACGACAACCGCTACAACCCGGCGCTGCGCGATGAGCCGACGGTGCCCCGCTCATGAGCGCCGTCGAGCCCACGGGGGATAGCGACCGTCAGGTTCCCGCGATCCACGAGATCCGCAACTACACGATGAACTTCGGTCCGCAGCACCCCGCTGCGCACGGCGTGCTGCGCCTCGTTCTCGAGCTCGACGGGGAGGTCGTGCAGAAGGCCGACCCGCACATCGGGCTGCTGCATCGGGCGACCGAGAAGCTCGCCGAGTCCAAGCCCTTCAATCAGTCGATCGGCTACATGGACCGGCTCGACTACGTCTCGATGATGTGCAACGAGCACGCCTACGTGCTCGCGATCGAGCGCCTGCTCGGCATCCGCCCACCGGAGCGCGCGCAGTACATCCGGGTGATGTTCGACGAGATCACGCGCATCCTCAATCACCTCATGTGGCTCGGTGCGCACGGGCTCGACATCGGGGCCATGACGGTGTTCCTGCTGTGCTTCAAGGAGCGCGAGGAACTGATGGACGTGTACGAGGCCGTCTCGGGCACGCGCATGCACGCGACGTACTACCGCCCCGGCGGCGTGTACCGCGACCTGCCCGAATCGATGCCGAAGTACCGCGCATCCAAGTGGCACCCGCAGAAGGAGGTCGACCGGCTGAATGAGGCGCGCTCGGGCTCGATGCTCGATTTCATCTGGGCGTTCACCGAGCGCTTGCCGAGGTCCATCGAGGACTACGAGGCGCTGCTCACCGACAATCGCATCTGGAAGCAGCGCACGGTCAACATCGGCGTGGTCTCGCCCTAGCGCGCGATGCAGCTCGGCTTCTCCGGGGCGATGCTGCGCGGGTCGGGCATCGCCTGGGATCTGCGCAAGAAGCAGCCCTACGAGGTCTACGACCGGGTCGACTTCGACATTCCCATCGGCGTGAATGGGGACTGTTACGACCGCTACCTCGTGCGCATCGAGGAGATGCGCCAGTCGAACCGCATCATCCGGCAGTGCATCGAGTGGCTCCGCAGCCATCCGGGCCCCGTGATGATCGATGACCGCAAGGTCCGTCCGCCGCGGCGCGAGCGCATGAAGGACGACATGGAGTCGCTGATCCATCATTTCAAATTCTTCACGGAGGGCTACGGCGTGCCGGAGGGGGAGACCTACGCCGCGGTCGAGGCGCCGAAGGGCGAGTTCGGCATTTACCTCGTCTCCGACGGCGCGAACAAGCCTTACCGGCTCAAGGCGCGCGCGCCCGGGTTCCCCCATCTCGCGGCGCTCGATGAGATGGTGCGCGGGCACATGATCGCCGACGTGGTGGCGGTCATCGGGACGCAGGACATCGTTTTCGGCGAGATCGATCGTTAGATGAGCCCCAGCGCGAAATCATCGCTCTTGAGCGAGCACACCCGTCAGGAGATCGACCACTGGGTCGGGAAGTTCCCCCCCGGCCGGCAGCGCTCGGCGGTGCTGTCGGCGCTGCGTTTCGCGCAGGAGCAGAACCAGGGCTATCTCACGGCGGAGCTGCTCGAGGCGGTCGCGGAGTACTTGAGCCTGTCGCTCGTGCAGGTCATGGAGGTCGCGACTTTCTATTCGATGTTCGAGCTGCACCCGTGCGGCCGGCACCACGTCAGCATCTGCACGAACATCTCCTGCATGCTGCGCGGCGCCGAGGAGCTCATCGCCCATGCCGAGCGCAAGCTCGGCATCCAGCTTGGGGGGAGCACGCCCGACCGGCGCATCTTCCTGAAGCGCGAGGAGGAGTGCCTCGCTGCCTGCACCGGTGCGCCGATGATGATGGTCGACCACGTCTTCCACGAGCATCTGACGCCCGAGAAGATCGACCGCATTCTGGATGAGCTGAAATGACGCAATCCGACGCGGACGTCGCCGCGAAATACCGCGACAAGACGAATCTCACGGTGTTCGAGCCGCTCGGGCGCGAGCGCTCGTGGACGCTCGAGACCTACCGCTCGATCGGCGGCTACCAGGTGTGGGAGAAGATCCTCGCGGAGAAGCCTCCTCGCGAGCAGATCATCGACGCCGTGAAGGCCTCCGGCCTGCGCGGGCGCGGGGGTGCGGGATTTCCGACCGGCACGAAGTGGAGCTTCATGCCGCGCAATGCCCCGATGCAGAAATACGCCGTCTGCAACTCCGATGAGAGCGAGCCGGGCACCTGCCACGACCGCGACATCCTGCGCTTCAATCCGCACTCGCTCATCGAGGGGATTGCGATCGGCGGGTACGCGATGGGGGCGACGGTCGGATACAACTACATCCGCGGCGAGTTCCTCGGCGAGCCGGTGCCGCGCTTCGAGGCGGCGCTCGCGGAGGCGTACGAGGCGGGGCTCCTCGGCCGCGACATCCGCGGGTCCGGGATCGACTTCGAGCTGTATACGTTCGTCGGGGCCGGCGCCTACATCTGCGGTGAGGAGACGGGGCTCCTCGAGTCGCTCGAGGGCAAGCCCGGCAAGCCGCGCTTCAAGCCTCCGTTCCCCGCGAATTTCGGGCTCTACGGCGCGCCGACCACGATCAACAACACGCTGAGCTACGCCTCGGTGCCGACGATCCTGCGCAAGGGACCGGAATGGTTCGTATCACTCGGCCCGAAGAACTCCGCGGGCACGGTCATCTATTCGGTCTCGGGCCACGTCGCGAAGCCGGGCAACTTCGAGCTGCCGCTCGGCATTGCGTTCCGGGACGTGCTCGCGATGGCGGGCGGCGTGTGGAAGGGCCGCAAGCTCAAAGCGGTGATTCCGGGCGGGCTGTCGGTTCCCGTCGTGCCGGGCGAGAAGATCATGGAGATCAACATGGACTACGACTCGCTGCGCAGCGCGGGCTCCGCGCTCGGCACCGCCGCGGTCATCGTCATGGACGAGACGACCTGCATGGTGCGCACGCTCGAGCGCATTTCGCGCTTCTACATGTCCGAATCCTGCGGCCAATGCACGCCTTGTCGCGAAGGCACCGGCTGGCTCAACCGGATGCTCAAGCGCATCCTCGCAGGTGCGGGCCGGCGCGAGGACGTGACGATGCTCGTCGACGTCGCCAATCACATCGAGGGCCATACGATCTGTGCGCTGGGCGATGCCGCGGCGTGGCCGGTGCAGAGCTTCGTCAAGCACTACCGCCACGAGTTCGAGTACATGGTCGAGCACGGCGGCCACAGCATCATCGAGAGCCAAGGCCTCGCCGCGGCGTGAGCCGCGCGTAGAGAACCCATGAGCGACGAATTCGTCAACATCGAAGTGAACGGCGTCCCGATGAAGGCGCGCAAGGGTGAGATGATCATGCGCGTGACCGACGCGCACGACGTCTACATCCCGCGCTTCTGCTATCACGACAAGCTCTCGGTCGCGGCCAACTGCCGCATGTGCCTCGTCGAGGTCGAGAAGGCGCCGAAGCCGCTGCCGGCCTGCGCCACCCCGGTCGCGGAGGGCATGAAAGTCTTCACCGCCTCGCGGCGCGCAACGGATGCGCAGCGCGCGACGATGGAGTTCCTGCTCATCAATCATCCTCTCGACTGCCCGATCTGCGATCAGGGCGGGGAGTGCGAGCTGCAGGACCTGGCGCTCGGTTTCGGGCGGGACATCTCGCGCTTCACCGAGCGCAAGCGCGTCGTGAAGGACGAGAACTTGGGACCGCTCGTCTCGACCGACATGACGCGCTGCATCCAGTGCACGCGCTGCATTCGCTTCACCGAGGAGATCGCGGGCATCCAGGAGCTCGGCATGATGGGGCGGGGCGAGTGGGAGACGGTGCGCACCTTCGTCGAGCGTACGGTCGATCACGAGCTCTCGGGCAACATCATCGATCTGTGTCCCGTCGGAGCGCTCAACTCGAAGCCGTTCCGCTTCCGCGCGCGCGCGTGGGAGATGACGGCCCATCCGCTCATCTCGCCCCACGATGGGGTGGGAACCAATCTCTTCGGGCACGTGCTGCGCGGGCGGCTCATGCGCGTCGTGCCGCGGCCGAACGAGTCGATCAACGAGACCTGGATCGCTGACCGCGACCGCTTTGCCTACGAGGGGATCTACAGCGCCGACCGCCTCGCGAAGCCGCTGCTCCGTGAGGGCAGCGAGTGGCGCGAGGTCGACTGGCCGACGGCGATCGCCGCCACCGTGGAGCGGCTGCGGGCGTATCGCCGTGCGGGAGCGGGCGGGACAGCGGCCGATGCCGCCTCGGGCAGTGCCGGCATGTCCCCCGGCGCCGCCTCGCAGCTCGGCGTGCTGGCCGCCAGCACGAGCACGCTCGAGGAGCTCTACTTGCTCGCGCGCCTCACCCGCGGGCTCGGTTCGCAGAACATCGATCACCGCCTGCGCCAGAGCGATTTCCGCGACATGGCATCCGATCCGCCCTTCCCGAGCCTCGGGGGCCTTGCGATCGCCGACATCGATGCGCTCGATGCGCTGCTCGTGGTCGGGTCGAACCTGCGGCGGGAGGCGCCGATCCTCGCCCATCGCGTACGCAAGGCCGCACGGCGCGGAGCGCGCATCGCATTCGTGAACCCGGCGCGCTTCACGTATTACTTCCCGGTCGCGGCTTATCTCGAGTCGAAAGCCTCGCGCCAGAGGGCCGACCTCGCGGCCGTGCTCGCCGCACTCTGCCAACAGGCCGGCCGGAGCGTGCCGGAGCATCTCGCGGCCGCGGTTCGCGGCGCGGAGGTGACGGACACGCATCGCGCCGTCGCCGCGGCGCTCGCCTCCGGAGAGCGCAAGGCAGTCTGGCTCGGCGCCCTCGCGCTACGGCATCCGGCCTTCGTGGACCTGCGTGCGCTCGCGGCGGGCATCGCCGAGGCGGCCGGCGCAACGCTCGGTGTGCTCGCCGAGGGCGGCAATGCCGCGGGCGCGTGGCTCGCGGGGGCCGTGCCGCACCGCGAAGCGGGCGGCAAGCCTATTTCTTCGCCGGGGCTCGATGCGGCACGCATGCTGCGCGAGCGGCTCGGGGCGGTCATCCTCTTCGGCGGCGTCGAGCCGTGGAACGAGCCGCAGCCGGCGACCGCGCAGCCCTCGCAGGGCGCCTCCGATGCGCTGAAGTCGCTTGCGGCCGCTGAGCTCGTCATCGGCATCACACCGTATGCGAGCGAGCCGCTGAAGCGCGTCGCGCATGTCCTGCTGCCGATTGGAACTTTCGCGGAAACCTCGGGCACCTTCGTCAACTTCGAGGGCCTCTGGCAGAGCTTCACTGCCGCGGCGCGCCTGAACGAGGAAGCGCGTCCGGGGTGGAAGGTGCTGCGCGTCCTCGGCACCGAGCTCGGGCTGCCCGGATTCGAGTATCAATCCTCCGATGAGGTGAGCGAGGAGCTGCGGCATGCGTGCGGGGAGCTCGCGGGCGGTGCCGCCGCGGCAGCGCTCGGATACCACGGCAAGCATCGCGTCGAGGCGGTTGTCGAGGGCGGTGCGGCGCTGAGAGTGATCGACGTGCCGATGTACCAGGTCGATGCGATCGTGCGGCGCGCCGGCTCGCTGCAGCGTACGGCCGAAGGCCGTGCCGAGCCCGTGGCGTACTGAGCCGCGCACCATGAAGAATGGCGCACTCAGCACTCTTCCCACGTTCTGGGCGCAGCTGCCCGAGATCGTGCGATCGACGGTCTGGATCATCGTCGTGATGATCGGCGTCATTCTCTGCGTCGCCTACCTCACGCTCTGGGAGCGAAAGGTCATCGGCTGGATGCAGCTGCGCCGCGGCCCGAACCGCGTGCGGCTCTTCGGCCTCTTCCCCGGCGCGGGACAGCCGTTCGCGGACGTCTTCAAGCTCCTCCTGAAGGAGATCATCGTCCCGACGAACGCGAACAAGTTCCTGTTCCGGCTCGCGCCCGTCATTGCGCTCGTGCCGGCCTTGGCGACCTGGGCGGTCGTTCCACTGTCGCCCGATCTGACGATCGCCAAGGTGGATGCGGGTCTGCTGTATGTGCTCTCGCTCACCTCGGCCGGCGTGTACGGGGTCATTCTCGCGGGCTGGGCGGCGAACTCCAAATACGCGTTCCTCGGCGCGATGCGCTCGGCCGCGCAGATCGTGGCCTACGAGATCGCGATGGGCTTCGCGCTCGTCGGCGTCCTGATGGCCGCGGGCAGTCTCGATCTCGGTGTGATCGTGCGCAAGCAGCACGGTGGGCTCGTGGCATGGAACTGGTTCTGGCTGTTCCCGCTGCTCATGGTCTATTTCATCTCGGGCGTCGCGGAGACCAACCGCGCCCCGTTCGACGTGGCCGAAGGTGAGTCGGAGATCGTCGCCGGCTTCCACGTCGAGTACTCGGGTATGGCGTTCGCGCTGTTCTTCCTCGCCGAGTACGCGAACATGATTCTGATCGCTGCGCTCACGGCGGTCTTCTTCTTCGGCGGCTGGCTCTCCCCGTTCGACGGCTACTTGAGCGCGGACAACCTGCTCGCCCAGCCGAGCTTCGGCTGGCTCGCGCTCAAGATCTTCATCGCGCTCTTCTTCTTTCTCTGGTTTCGCGCGACCTTCCCGCGATACCGCTACGACCAGATCATGCGCCTCGGGTGGAAGGTGCTCATCCCGGTGACCCTGGTGTGGATCACCGCCGAGGGCCTGATGTCCTACTACCACGTAGGTCCCTGGCATGCGGCCTGACGCGGCCGGTCATCCGATACGACCATGAATCCACTGAAGACCTTCCTGCTGCCCGAGCTCATCAAGGGGATGGCCGTCACGCTGCGGACGTTCTTCTCCGACAAGTACACTCTCAACTATCCCGAGGAGAAGACACCGCAGTCCCCGCGCTTCCGCGGCCTGCATGCGCTGCGCCGCTACCCGAACGGCGAGGAGCGCTGCATCGCCTGCAAGCTTTGCGAGGCGGTCTGTCCGGCGGTGTGCATCACCATCGAGTCGGATGTGGGGCCCGACGGCACGCGGCGCACGACGCGCTACGACATCGACCTCTTCAAGTGCATCTACTGTGGCTTCTGCGAGGAAGCCTGTCCGGTCGATGCAGTCGTGCTCACGCGCATTCACGAGTACCACATGGAGCACCGCGGCGAGAACATCATGTCCAAGGACAAGCTGCTCGCCGTCGGGGAGCGCTACGAGGCGATGATCAGTGCCGACAAGGCGGCCGATGCGCCGTACCGTTGAGGCGCTGCGCCGGAGCCGCCCATGCTCGTCAAAATCCTGTTCGACATCTTCGCGGTGATCCTCGTCGCGGGCGCACTCGGCGTCATCGTCGCGCGCAACCCGGTGCACTCCGCGCTCGCGCTCGTGCTCACCTTCGTCACCTCGGCCTGCATCTGGCTGCTGATCGGCGCAGAGTTCCTCGCGCTCGTGCTGGTGCTCGTTTACGTCGGCGCGGTGATGGTCCTGTTCCTGTTCGTCGTGATGATGCTCGACATCAACATCGAGGAGCTCAGGGGCGGCTTCACTCGCTTCGCGTGGCTCGGCTGGATCACCGCGGCAGCGGTCATCGCCGAGATCGCGGGAGTGGTGCTCGCGCGCACCTTCGGGGTCGATGTGTCGCGCGGGCCGGGCGCGGAGCCGGCGAGCTACAGTAATACGACCGAGCTCGGACGCGTCCTGTATACGCAGTTCGCCTATCCCTTCGAGCTCGCGGCGGTGATCCTCCTCGTCGCGATCGTCGCGGCGATCGTCCTCACCATGCGCCGCCGCCCGGGCTTCAAGGCGCAGGACGTGCGCCGGCAGGTCGCCGTGCGGCCGCAAGACCGGGTCCGTATCGTGAAGATGCCCGCTGAGAGCGCGACCGTGACCGAGCCGGTCGAGGCGGCCGCGGCCGCGGCCGCGGCAGAGGCAACGGGCCGCGGCGCACCGGCTGCTTCGGGGAGCGCGCAGTGATCACGCTCGCTCAGCTGCTCACTCTGTCGGGCATCGTGTTCGCGATCGCGGTCGCGGGAATGTTCCTGAACCGCAAGAACCTCATCCTGCTCCTCATGTGCGTCGAGCTGCTGCTGCTTGCCGCGAACTTCAATTTCATCGCCTTCTCGAGGTATCTCGGAGACATCCGCGGGCAGATCTTCGTCTTCTTCGTGCTCACGGTCGCGGCCGCCGAGTCCGCGATCGGACTTGCGATCCTCGTCGTGCTCTTCCGCGAGAAGCGCAGCATCAACGTCGAGGACTTGAACAAGATGAAAGGCTGACGCGGCATGAATCCTCATCTGCTCATCGCCATAGCGCTCCTGCCGCTCGTGGCCGGTGTCGTCACGGGACTCCTCTGCCGCGTGATTCCGCGCTCCGTGGCGCACACCCTCACCATCGCGGGCGTTGCGGCCGCCTGCGCACTCTCCGGGTACGTGCTCGAGCAGATGCTCTCGGCGCACGCGAAGCCCTACGACGGCACGGTGTACACCTTGGCGGTGAGCGACGGGGTGCGCATCCAGGTGGGTTTCCTCGTCGATCGGCTGACGGTGCTCATGATGACGGTCGTCACCTTCGTCTCGCTGTGCGTGCACGTCTACACGATCGGGTACATGCGCGACGACGCGGGCTACAACCGCTTCTTCGCCTACATCTCGCTGTTCACCTTCTCGATGCTGATGCTCGTGATGGCGAACAACTTCATGCAGCTGTTCTTCGGCTGGGAGGCGGTCGGCACGGTCTCGTACCTGCTCATCGGGTTCTGGTACACGCGCCCGAGCGCGATCTTCGCGGGCCTCAAGGCGTTCATCGTCAATCGCATCGGCGATTTCGGGTTCATTCTCGGAATCGCCGCCGTGTACCACTTCACGGGCTCGCTCGATTACCGGGACGTCTTCGCCGCCGCTCCGCACGTCGCGGGCGAGACGCTGCAGCTCAGCGCGGCGCACGCGGTCCCTGCGCTCACGCTCATCTGCGTGTGCCTGTTCGTCGGCGCGATGGGCAAGTCGGCCCAGGTGCCCCTGCACGTGTGGCTGCCGGACTCGATGGAGGGTCCCACGCCGATCTCTGCGCTCATCCACGCGGCGACGATGGTCACGGCGGGGATCTTCATGGTCGCGCGGATGTCGCCGCTCTACGAGTACTCCGAGACCGCGCTCTCGGTCGTCATGGTGATCGGGGCGACCACTGCCTTCTTCATGGGCCTGCTCGGCGTCGTCAACAACGACATCAAGCGCGTCATCGCGTACTCGACGCTCTCGCAGCTCGGGTACATGACCGTGGCGCTCGGTGCATCCGCATACGCCGGCGCGATCTTCCATCTGATGACCCATGCCTTCTTCAAGGCGCTGCTGTTCCTCGCAGCCGGCTCGGTCATCATCGGGATGCATCACGAGCAGGACATGCGCAAGATGGGGGGCTTGGGCAAATACATGCCATGGACCGCCGTCACGTGCTGGATCGGCGGGCTGGCGCTCATCGGCACGCCGTTCTCCTCGGGCTTCTATTCGAAGGATGCGATCATCGAGGCGATCCAGCATTCCTCGCGCTGGGGCCACCAGTACGCCTACTGGTGTGTGCTCGGCGGCGTCTATGTCACCGCGCTCTACACCTTCCGCATGCTGTTCCTGACTTTCCACGGCAAGGAGCGCTTCCACTCAGCGGAGCATCACCACGGCGCCGAGGGCCACGCGCCGCACGAGTCCCCGTGGGTGGTCGTGGCTCCGCTCGTCGCCCTTGCGATCCCCTCGATCGTGATCGGCGCGCTCACGGTCTCCCCGATCCTCTTCGGCGGCTACTTCGGCAACTCCCTGTTCGTTCTGCCCGCGCACAACGTCATCGCCGACATCGCACGGGGGGTGCCACAGCCCTTCTGGCTCGATTTCGCAATCGAGGCGTTCGCTCAGCCGACCTTCTGGGTGGCGCTCGCGGGCGTCGTCACGGCCTGGGTGTTCTTCCTGTGGCGGCCGTCCTGGGCGGATGCGGCGGCGCGCGTGCTCGCGCCCGTGCGCACGGTGCTCGTCAACAAGTACTACTTCGACTGGATCAACGAGAACATCATCGCCGCGGCAGGCCGCGGCCTTGCCGCGGGACTGTGGCGCGGGGGTGATCAGGGCGTCATCGACGGCGCGCTCGTCAACGGCACGGCGCAGGCGATCGGCCGCGTCGGCGGCGTCGTGCGTCTCGTGCAGAGCGGATTCCTTTATTCGTATGCCTTCTGGATGATCATCGGGCTCGCCGTGCTCATCGGCTGGTTCGTGCTTCGAACCCTCGCGTAGAGAGGTCTCAGGCGCCCAACATGCACGGTCTGCTCTCCATTCTCATCTGGCTGCCGATCGCCGCGGGCGTCGTCGTGCTCGCGCTCGGGGAGCGCTTCATCGCCGTCGCGCGCTGGCTCGCGCTCGTCGCGTCGGTGGCGACGCTCGTCCTCACCTTCCCGCTGCTCGCGCATTTCAACAACTCTACGGCGGCGTTCCAGTTCATCGAGC
The DNA here is from genome assembly GCA_050738595.1 of Steroidobacteraceae bacterium. Lineage (GTDB taxonomy): Bacteria > Pseudomonadota > Gammaproteobacteria > Steroidobacterales > Steroidobacteraceae > JASHUC01. The sequence continues at coordinate 12,298 of JBOHZR010000110.1, forward strand.
GCGTTCCCTGGATCACGACTTTCCATGCGGATTATTACCTCGGGGTCGACGGCATCTCCCTGCCGCTCATCGTCCTCACGGCGCTCATGACGGTGCCGGTGGTGATCGCGGCCTGGCGCGTCATCGTGAGCCGCGCTGCGCAGTATTACGCCGCCTTCCTCATCATGGAAGGCCTGATGATCGGGGTCTTCGCAGCGCTCGACTCGCTGCTGTTCTACTTCTTCTGGGAGGCGATGCTGATCCCGATGTTTCTCATCATCGGGATGTGGGGCGGCCCGCGCCGCGTGTACGCAACGATCAAGTTCTTCCTCTATACGTTCCTCGGCTCGGTGTTCATGCTCGTCGCGCTCATCTACATGTACGTGAAGGCGGGCAACTACGCGATCGCGAGCTTTCAGTCCCTGCCGCTCACGCTCAGCGAGCAGCGCTGGATTTTCCTCGCCTTCCTGCTCGCCTTCGCCGTGAAGGTGCCGATGTGGCCAGTGCACACGTGGCTCCCGGACGCACACGTCGAAGCCCCGACCGGCGGCTCGGTCATCCTCGCCGCCATCATGCTCAAGATGGGCGGCTACGGCTTCCTGCGTTTCAGCTTGCCGATCGCACCCGATGCCAGCCGCGAGCTGTACCTGCTCGTCATCGCGCTGTCGCTCATCGCCGTGATCTACATCGGCTTCGTCGCGATCGTGCAGACCGACATGAAGAAGCTCATCGCGTACTCATCGATCTCCCACATGGGCTTCGTGACCCTGGGCGCGTTCCTGGTGTACGGCATCCTGCTCAACACCGGCGGCCTTGCCGGCGCGGAGATGGGCATGGAGGGCGCCATGGCCCAGATGATCTCCCACGGCCTCGTGTCGGGTGCGCTGTTCCTCTGCGTGGGCGTGCTCTACGACCGGGTCCACAGCCGCGAGATCTCGGCCTACGGAGGGGTCGTGAACACGATGCCGAAGTTCGCGGCGCTCATGGTGATCTTCGCGCTCGCGAACACGGGACTGCCGGCGACCTCGGGGTTCGTTGGGGAATTCCTGGTCATTCTCGCGAGCCTGCGCGCGAACTTCTGGTTTGCGCTCTGCGCCGCGGCGACGCTGATTCTCTCCGCCTGCTACATGCTGTGGCTCGTCAAGCGAGTGGTGTACGGACCGGTCGCGAACAAAAATGTCGAGAAGCTCCAGGACCTCGACGGCCGCGAATTCCTCGTCCTCGGCACCCTCGCGTGCGCGGTATTCCTGATGGGCGTCTACCCGGGGCCGCTGCTTCACATGATGGGCGCCACCATGCACCATCTGGTCGATCAGGCCGTCGCGACGAAGATTCCGCTGCTGCATGCCGCAACCTTGCATGCCGCGACCACGGCCTGAGGAAGCACGATGCCGGAAACGACACTGACCTGGGCGAGCATCGCCCCCGCTGTCGGGGAGATATACCTCGCCGCTGCAGCCTGCATCCTCCTGCTCATCGAGGTATTCGCGGGCGAGCGCCGCCGCGGCCTGACCCCGACGCTGACGCTCATTGCGCTCGCCATCGGTGCGGCGCTGCTCGTCGCGTTCGGCCGGGTCCCCGGGCGCGTCACGCTCTTCGACGGGATGTACGTCGCCGATCCGCTCGCCTTCGTGCTGAAGCTCGCGGCGTACCTGTTCCTCGCCGTCGCGCTGCTTTACTCGCGCAGCTACATGGCCGAGCGGGGCACGCTGCGCGGAGAGTACTACGTGCTCGCGCTCACCGCGCTCCTCGGCATCTTCGTACTCGTCTCCGCGAACAGCCTGCTGACCGTCTACATCGGAGTGGAGCTGCTCGCGCTCTCCGTGTACGCCCTCATCGCCTTCGACCGCGACAATCCGATCGCGGCGGAGGCGGCGATGAAGTACTTCGTGCTGAGCGCGCTCGCCTCGGGCGTGCTCATCTACGGCATGTCGATGATCTACGGCATCACGGGCACGCTCGCGCTCGATCAGCTCGCGGCCCATTTGAGCGAGCACCTCTCACCGGGGGTCATTCTCGGGCTCGCGTTCATCGTCGTCGCCGTCTCGTTCAAGCTGGGCGCCGTTCCGTTCCACATGTGGCTGCCTGACGTCTACCACGGCGCCCCGACGAACGTGACGCTGCTCATCAGCTCCGTCCCGCAGGTCGCGTATTTCGCGCTCGCGATCCGGCTGCTCGCGCATGGCCTCGGGGGCGCCGTGCACGACTGGTCGCTGATGCTCGCGCCGATTGCAGTGCTCACGCTGATTCTGGGCAACGTCGTCGCGATCGTGCAGACGAACCTGAAGCGCATGCTGGCGTACTCGACGATCGGGAACATCGGGTTCATCGTGCTCGGGTTCGTGGCGGGCACACCGGGCGGCTACAGCGCCGCGCTCTACTACACGCTCGTGTACGTCATCATGGTGCTCGGCTCGTTCGGCGTGATCCTGCTCGTGAGCCGCAAGGGCTTCGAGGCGGACAATCTCGAGGACTACCGCGGGCTCTATGCGCGAGATCCGCTGCTCGCGCTCGCGATGCTGGCGCTCATGTTTTCGACCGCCGGGGTACCGCCGTTCGTCGGCTTCTGGGCGAAGCTGCGCGTGTTCGAGGCTCTTTGGGCGACGAGTCACACGGCGCTCATCGTGATCGCGGCCGCGATGTCGGTTGTCGGCTGCTTCTACTACCTGCGGGTGGTGAAGCTCATGTACTTCGATCCCCCGGCCGAAGGGCTGCCGATCGCAGGGCAGGGCACTCCCGCCGGCGCGCCAAGCGCCGGGGTGCGTCTGGCGCTGGGGGTGAACGCCCTCGCCGTGCTCGCCCTCGGCGTCATTCCGGGGCCGCTGCTCACCCTCTGCGGGAATCTCATTCGGTAACTTGCGAAGCGGGTGCGCGGGTTATAGAATGCGCGCCCTTTACCGGTGCGGGGTGGAGCAGTCTGGCAGCTCGTCGGGCTCATAACCCGAAGGTCGCAGGTTCAAATCCTGCCCCCGCTACCATCTGTCCTAAGTCGCTGATTTCCCTGGCATTGCGTCCCCGTCGCCGCCCGCAGCACGGTCGGCGTCAGGGCGAACTCCGCGTACAGCGCTCGCCCCTCCGGCACGAGTTTGATTTCTCCGCCGAGAAGCACCGATGCCGCAGCAGCGTGCGCGCTTTGTCGGGGGCCACCGAGTCGCCATCGAGCCCGGCTTTGATCTGCTCTCGATAGAGCTTCGCGGCATTCGGCAGGTCGCGCAGGAGCCTCGCTCCCGAGGACCGAAGTCTTATGGGGCCGCTTGCGCTCCGCGGTCAGCGCGATAGACGCTGAAGTCCCGCGTGCCGAGGCTCCGATTCAGCCAGGACACGAGCACGACCGCCTGAAGCTGGAAGAAGACGCTGAATCCCACGCCCATGTAGGCGGCATCGATGCGGACGAGCCCCGCGTTTTGCAACAGCATGAACGTAAGGTAGGCGCCGAATCCCGCGCTGATACCAAGGTGGCGACGATAGTTGCGCTGTCGGACACGGAACGTATCCGTCATGGACATGTACGGGTCTGCACGGTTAAGCCCAGCGTTACCAAATAACCGATTGCACAGGACTAGGAGCGCCGCGGCGCTGAGGAACCCGGCGGGGAAGACGCCGAGCGTACCCGGCCGGTACAGATACAGCACCAGCGCGGATGTCAGAGCCAGCGCCAGGGGGGTGCTCCCGAGCCCAATCCAAAGCGGCGAAACGAAATCGGTCGCACGCCACTTTCGCAGCTCCGCAGATCGAGGGCATGGCGGCGGCATGGCGCGGAAGGCCTGCTTGATTCTGTCCTCCAAGGGCACGGCAACGCATCCCGGCAACAACTGCACGAAGAAGCAGATCCCCATCAGCAAATTCAAACTCCGCGCGGTAGGGCCGTAGATGAGATCACAGACGAGCGTCAGGGCCGCGCCTACGCCAATGCTGAGGTGCAGTGCCCTGAAGAGCGCGAATTTCCGTTCCATCTGCTCCCTGGGCAACGGATAGAGACGCGGATACTCCTCGCGCGGGTACAGTTTGAATAAGAACGTACGGTAGCGCTGCCAGCTTAGCGGCGTGTAGAGCGAGAGCACGATGATCTGCGATGCGAATACGACCGCGATCAGGAGAATCTGATAATTGGGAGTCATGCCTTACTCCTTCATTACGCTGGCAAATGCGTTGCGGATTTCCGAATCCGTGAGTCCCGTCTCACGTAGCGAGGCAATGCTCCGCGCGAGTACCGAGGTTGCCTGCGAGCCCAGATCAACCTTTGAGTGCTTCCTGCCTTCGCGATGGACGAACGAACCCTTGCGTCCGCGCGTCTCGATCACGGCGTCACGCTCGAGCAGCCCGTAGGCCTTGGCGACGGTGTTCGGATTGATTTGCAGATCCTGCGCAAGCGCGCGAATAGTGGGCAGCGGCGTGCCAGACTTCAGCTCCCCGCTCTTCACTGCCTCGCGAATTTGCATGATGAGCTGCGAGAACACAGGCTCTGGCAATCGTTCGTCAATCGAGATCCGCATAGCGTGTGATTGATCGGTGTACTTGATGTACTGATAGTACACGTAGTACAAACGGATCGCAAGCCGACTGTGACGGGGCGGGCAGCGTGGCAGTGACCTGGAGTACAGCTACGAGTGGCCGCTGACGGGCAAATTGACACCAGGAGGTCAACGGCGGCAGCTGGCCGAGCCTTCGTGCGGTGCGCACGCGGATTTCACAGACGCACAGCGCGCGATGAGACCTGCATCACGTGATCGGAATCGCTGGACGAAAAGCCGGAGACGATGCGACGAATCTATACGATTGGAAGTCGTTGCTTTTCAAACTCTAAGAGCACGGCGCGACATAACGATGACTTCATATCGCGACGCCTCGATGCGTTGACATAGCCTGACCCCTATCGCAGGCTAATCCGCGCTGTGGAGAGGCGCGACGGGGGTGCGGGTCCATCTCTCCACGCATTGCGCAAACCCCAAGGGAGTACGAAATGATCGGTACGAGTCTACTCGGGTTTACGCCGTGGCCGGCGCTTTCGGCAGCGATCCTGCTGATTCTCCTCGTGGCTGCTTTGTACTTTGCGCGAGAAACGGCGCACGAGGCTATCCGGGCAGCCGCGGGTGCGCTCGCGCGTGGGCTGCGGGTGGCCTCGCATTCGGTCGATCACGCTCAGGAGCATCTCGCGGCTCGAAACCGCGCCGTGCTGCTCGCCGCAGGCCGTGAGGCGAAGGAGCGCATCGTGGAGCGGGAATTCGCGCGTACGGGCGATACGGTGCGCAAGGACCTCGCAGGTTATCCGCAGATGCACCGCAGATTGAGCGGCGTGATTCTGCAGATCGAGGAGGACCAGGAAAAGGCCGTGGAGGTACCGCCCGAGGCTCCCGGGTGGACCCAGGCGGTCAAGGCGGTCGCCAATCTCGATGCGCGCAGCGCTGGAACGGAGATCCTGGGCGATATTCACAAGTCGATGGTGAAGGCCCATTCCGAGGTGATGAATGCCTATCGGAAGGCGAGCGCCGAACGGCATGCACTGCTGCGGGGGATGATGCCGGAGTGGCGCCTGATACGGCAGACGCTCGAGCGCGTGAACAAGAGCGTTGAAAACGTCATCGAGCGTTCGCAATCGATCGACCGGCACATGGGCGAATACGAGGCGATCGTGCGCGGAGAGGATCGTGCCCTGTCAGTGCTCTCATCCTCCTCGATCGTGTACTTCTTCATCTCGGCTCTGGTGCTGGCCGTGGCGACCGCGGGCGCCGCGATCAACTTTACGCTGATTGCGCGGCCGATGGCGGAGATGGTCGGGGGCACGAATTTCATCGGTATGTTCCGCACCGCCGATATCGCGGCGCTCGTCATCATCATGGTGGAGATCTCCATGGGACTGTTTCTCATGGAGTCTTTGCGGATCACCCGCCTGTTCCCGGTGATCGGAGCGCTCACCGACAAGATGCGGATGCGGATGATGGTGGTGACATTCGCGATCCTGCTCATGATGGCCAGTATCGAGGCGGGGCTGGCGTACATGCGCGAGGTGCTGCTGCAGGATGAGCTGGCGACCAATGCGCTCCTGCGCAGCGACAGCACCGCATCCGTCGTGAATCCGCATTTGTGGATCACCACGGCGGCCCAGATGGGTATGGGGTTCGTGCTGCCCTTTGCGCTCGTGTTCGTTGCAATTCCGCTCGAGACCTTCGTGCATTCGCTGCGAACGGTAGTCGGGCTCGCAGCCATCGCGGCTTTGCGTGTGCTCGGCGTCGTCCTGCGAGTGCTCGGCAACGGCGCACGCCATCTCGGGGTACTCGCGCAGCGCCTCTACGACTTGCCCTTGTTCCTGCCGCTGTGGGTGGAAAGCCGCGTGGCAGCCTCCGCGTCGGCACGGGGGAAGTCTGAGGCCGTGAGGGCGCCTGAGCCCGACTCGCTGCAGGGGAACCCCTCGTGAGACTGCGGTTCCTGCCGTTCGCCTTGGCCCTCGGGCTCGCGGCGTGCACGCCGCCGAGTCCGCGCAATACCGGTGTCTATCTGCTGATCGATACATCCGGCTCGTATAACCGCAACGTAGCAAAGGTAGAGCAGATCATTCTCTATGCGCTCTCGCGGCTGCAGTCCGAAGACTCGATTGCCGTGGCGCGCATCAACACGGGCAGCTTCACCGAGAAGGACATCATCGCGAAAGCGACGCTCGACGACCGTCCGAGCACCGCGAATCTGCAGAAGCGCGCATTCGCCAAGCGCGTGGAGAGCTTCATCGATCAATCGAGCCCGGCGCCGTACACGGACATCACAGGCGGCGTGCTGCAGGCGATCGAGTTCCTCAACGAGAAGCATACGCACCGCAAGGAGATCCTGATCTTCTCCGACATGAAGGAAGACCTTGCGAAAGGCTATGTCCGCGATATCCCTCTCGACTTGAGGGGTTTCGAGGTCGTCGCGCTCAATGTGACCAAGCTTCGCTCGGACAACCTCGATCCGCGGCTGTACCTCGGGCGACTGGATGCGTGGCGCGCGAAGGTCCAGAAGGGCGGGGGGCATTTCCGCGTGATCAACGATCTCGATCATCTGGACGGACTGCTCTAGTTCGGCCGACGCGAGGGAGCTGCCGCGCGGCACGGCCCGGATGGATGCTGCAAGCGGCCGCCGCAGCGGTGTGCCCCGAGAGTCATGTTCACGTCGCTGCTCATCGAAGTGCGCGTTCGGCGGAATGCGTGGCGGCATTGGCTCGCCGAGGGCTTCTTTCGCTCGAAGGGGAGCTTGGCGTTCTTTGCGATGCTTGGGCTGCCCGCGGTTGCTTTGGCGGGTATCGTCTGCTTCGCCTACTGGGACGGAACTGAGCTCGAGCCTGCTCGCATCGAGGCCGAGCGGCGCGAGACATCGCGAGCGCTGCGGCGCGCGAACGATCTGCAGTGTCTGGCCGAGAACGTCTATTTCGAAGCGCGAGGCGAGCCGCTCGAAGGCCAATACGCAGTCGCCGAAGTCACTGTGAACCGGACCGAGGCCCCGAACTTTCCGCACACGATCTGCGGGGTGGTCCACGAGAGCCGGTGGGACCCGGCCCGGCGGCGTTTCGTCGCCGATTTCTCGTGGACCGAGCTCGGTGCCCTGTCCCCGGACAACGGAGCAGCCTGGAAGCGGGCGATGACGGTCGCGACCGCGGTGTACGAGGACCTGCGCGAGCCCGTCGTACCCGGTGCCCTGTTCTACCACTCGGTCAGCGTCCGCCCGGCATGGGCGCGGAGGCGAAAGGTGATCGCCACCATTGGAAACCATATCTTTTATCGGTGACGCCGGTCCGAGGCGTGACGTACCGGTGAAGTGGGAATAAACTCGGCCCATCCTCGCTCGGCGAGGCGGCGAGGCGGCGCTGCGGCGCGCAGGGGGCAATCGATGAAGTTCATTCCACTCGTCTGGGCCGGAATCTGGCGCAAGCGCAGCCGCTCCATTCTCATCCTCGCGCAGGTGATCATCGCGTTCGCGCTGTTCGGCGTGCTCCAGGGGCTCGCCGGTGCCGTCAACCACGCGATCGCCTCCACGCACGCCGATCGGCTGTATGTCACGAGTAAGGTGAACCAAGGTCTCCCGCTTCCGATCTCGATCGCAGCGTGGGTGAAAACGGTTCCCGGCGTTCTCGGGGTCGCGCCCCAGTACCAGTTCGGCGGTGCGTATCAGCGGCCCACCCAGGGCGTCGGAATCATGGCAACCGATGTGGATGCGGCGCTCGCGGTCTACCCCGAGGACAAGGTCGATCCTGCGCAGGCGCGCGCGATGCGCCAGGTGCAGGACGGCGCCATCGTGGGCATCGGGACCATGCACAAGTATGGCTGGAAGGTCGGGCAGCGCATCACGCTTCAATCGCCGCTGAAGCGCACGGACGGAACGGGCGACTGGACGTTCGAGATCGTCGGGACGTGGGTGAACAGTGAGCAGGAGAACGAGGATGACTCCCAGGCTCTGATCGCCAATTACCGCTACGTCGACGAGTCGCTGCCGCCGGGGCCAACCCGCGATACGATGAGCATTGCGGCGCTGCGCATCGCCGATCCCGCGCGCACCTCCCAGCTCGAGCAGGCGATCGACTCGCACTATGCGAACTCGTCGAACGAGACGCTCACCCAGTCAGAGAAAGAGATGCGGGAAGCGGACCTCGCCAACTTCGGCGACATCAACACGATCGCAAACCGGATCGTCGGCGCCGCGTTTTTCGTGCTGCTGTTCGCCACGGGGGCGCTAATGATGCAATCGATCCGCGAACGCACTCCGGAGCTCGGGGTGCTCAAGACGCTCGGCTACTCCGACGGCGGCGTCATGGCGCTGATTCTCGGGGAGACGCTCGTGCTGTGCCTCGTCGGCGCCGGGATCGGCCTGTGGATCGGTATGCGGCTTCTCCCGCTCGCTCGTCAACAGATCGGTTCGTTCACCGTGCCGGATAGCGTCTTCGCGATGGGGTTTGTCTGCGCCGTCGCGCTCGCGCTCGCCGGCGGCTCGATAGCCGGGTGGCGCGGACTGCGGCTGCGAGTGGTCGACGCGCTCGCGAGCCGCTGAGGAGAAGAGCATGCGCGCCATCCGCCATATATGGCTTCTGACCGTCGCAGCAATCCGTAGCATTCCGGATCGATTCGGTACCTCGGCGGTCACCGTGATCAGCATCGCCACGGTCATGGGCGTCCTCGTGGCGATGCTCTCACTGAGCGCAGGCCTGGAAGCCTTCGTGCAAGCCGGCGTCGACCCCAACGAAGTCGTCGTCGTCTCGATGGGTGCGCAATCGGCCCTGAACAGCTCCTTTCCCAAGACGATCCTGGCCAGCATTGCCGACAAGCCGGGCATCAAGCGCGACACAGAAGGCAAGCCCGAAGTCACCGCCACCGTCTTCATGTTCATCAACGCGGTGAACGTCCAGAATCAGCGGGGTACCGTCAGCTTGTTCGGCGTCACGCCCGAATGGGTGACGATCAATCCCGAGCTCCACATCGTCGCGGGGCGATACTTCAAGCCGGGGCTACACGAGCTCATCGTGAGCGACCTCGTCCGTCAGCGCTTCAGGCACTTCAATGTCGGGGACGAGGTGCGGGTGCGCGGTACCCCGTGGAAGATCGTCGGTGCGTACCACAGCACGGCCACCGCACTCGAGGACTCGGTCATCGGGGACGGCGATACGCTGCTCTCCGCTTTTCCAAACGCGACCTTCAACGTCGTGGATGCCGTTCTGCAATCGCCCAGCATGTTCGCGATATTCAAGAACGCCGTCACCAGCGATCCGACCCTCATGGCAGATGTGAAGACACTGCAGGAGGACAACGAGAGCATCGTCAAATCCCGGCGGCAATTGCTGGACTTCGTCAGTTACTTCCTCGGCGGGCTGATGGGACTCGGGGCGGCTTGCGGCGCGCTCGCAAGTCTCTATGCGGCCGTCGATGCGCGGAAGGTAGAGATCGCCACCTTGCGTGCAATCGGTTTCAGGTCGGCGCCGGTCGTTGTTTCGGTACTCGCGGAGGGGCTGCTCCTCGCGATCCCGGCGGCGCTACTCGGTGCCGCTATCGATTGGTGGCTGTTCAACACGCACCTCGTGGTGGTAGGGGGAATTACCTTTCCAATGGCCGTCACGCCGCACCTCGTGGTGATCGCTCTGTGCTGGGCGCTGTCGATCGCACTCCTCGGCGGGATTCTTCCCTCGGTCAGAGCGGCACGAGTGCCGGTCGCGATTGCGATGCGGGCGGCCTGAGCGCTGCGGCGGCCGCGCAGCCTATCGATGCAATGCGAGCACCAGCGCCGCGGCGGCGCCGAGCGCGATGACGATCTGCGTGACGAGCAGAGTCATGGTTTGCCGGTGAAGCGCCGTCACCGCGCGGGTCAATTGGTCGAGCTGATCGGCCACGCGGGTGACGAGCTCCGCCTGCCGCCGCTCATTCTCCTCGAGCGCGGCGATGCGCGCCTCGAGCTCGGGGCGACCTCCGGTGCGGTCTTCCGCGGGCGCGGCCGCGGGCCGCGGCAAGGCGCGCGTGCGCTTCAGCAGCTCATGTGAGACCTCCAGGATGGAGGGCATCAGGCGGACGATTTGAGCCCAGGGAACTGCCATGGTCGAACTCCGACGGTGGTGAGCTCAGTGCTTGCGCCGCGCGAGCCGCTCGAGCGCATTGATGGTCGCACGAAACTGCGCTCTCAGCGTGTGCTTCACCACCGCGGTGCCGATGAAGGGCGGCAGCCAGGCGGTGAGCTTGCGCGTCGCTTCGTAGTGCAGCCGGGTTGCCGCGCCGTCCCTTTCGAGATGCCAGAGCGACGTGCCGCCGCTGAAGTCGCCGCCTCCAGGAATGATGCGAGCGATGAGGGTGTTCGAGCCTCTCGCGCGCACATCCTCGATCTGTACGAGATTCTTGCAAAAGACCCAGATGCAGGAGTGCAGGACGGTGCGTACACGTTCCCCTGCGCCTGTGGGTGAGCGGCGCGAGCTCGACGAGGTGATCTGTGGGTTGATCCGTGCGAGGTGTGCGTAATCGGAGAGGATGGCGAAAACGCGATCCCGCGGCGCCTCGACGACCGCATCGAATGCGACGTCATAGCCGCCGTCATGCAAAGCGATGCGGATGGGCCCGATCTGCGCGGCCGTCGCACGGCCTGGCTGCAGAGCCGCGATGACGAGCGCTGCCGTGAGGAGCGCGGGCCGCAGCGCCAGCGAGCACGGCCGCGCGCTCGCCACGCCGAGAATCGACCGCCGGGGCCTCGGGTACTCTCGTGCAAGTTCGGGCATTGCCGCTTCTGTGCCAAGTGCGCTGGAATCATTCTATGCTTCTCCACGCCGTGGCCTGCGGTGCGATCCCGGCAGGCGCCGCAACGCGCGGAAATGGCCGAGCGCAAGCGGCTCGGGCATGGGCCTTGCGGCGCGGTGCTGCCGACTTCCTGTGCAGGCCAAACGTGCCCGGACCGCGAATTTGCTGGCTGACCGAGGAGTTTCCGCCGGAGACCGGCGGCACGGGTATGGTGGCGGCTCGCATTGCGCGCGCGCTTGCGCCCCACGTCCCCGTCTGCGTCGTGACTCGACAGCTGCGGCCCGCGCGACCGGCGCGCGATCGCTTCGGGCAGGCGCGCGTGCGGCGCATCCGCCCTGCGGGCGTGCTGAAGGGCGCCGGCTGGCGCGCGCTGCCTGCGCTCGCCTTCTATCTCGCGCGGCTCACCTTCCTGCTCACGAGCGAGGCGAGGCGGTACGACATCATCGTGGTGTCGAGCATGAAGATCATGCCGCTCGTCGCGGTTCCGATTTGTAGGCTCCTGCGCAAGCGGTGCATCGTGCGTCTGGAATCGCCTTTCGAGCTCGTGCAGCCGATCGCCGCAGAGAGTCTGAGCAGCATGGGCAGCCTCGTCAGCCGGCCGCTCTCGCGCCTGCTCGGTGTGATGCAGCGCTATGTGCTCGCGCGCGCGGACTGCGTCATCGCCATCTCGCATGACATCGAGGCACGGCTGCGGGAGGTCTCATGTCCGCCGGAGCGCATCCTGCGCCTGCCAAATCCCATCGACCTCGAGCGGTTTCGTCCGATCGGGGAGGACGAGCGCCGGGCAATGCGCGAGCGGCTGGGGCTGCCGCTCGCGAGAACCCTCGTGCTGTACGTGGGCCGGCTGTCCCGGGCGAAGGGCGTGCTGCTGCTCATCGAGGCCTGGCGCGAGCTCATCGACAGGCATCCGAATCTCTACCTGGTGTTCGCCGGAAGTGGCAAGGGATCGTGGGACAGCTGTGAGGACGAGCTGAAACAGCAGGCTCGCGCGGGAGGGCTCGATGCGAGCGTGCGGTTCGTCGGGGAGACGGATCGTGTCGAACACTACATGCAGGCTGCCGACCTGTATGTTCTGCCGAGCGAATACGAAGGGTTCAGCCTCTCGATCGGCGAGGCGCTCGGCTGCGCGCTGCCGGCGGTCGTGACCTCCGTCGGCGCGGCGCCCGAGCTCATCCGCGACGGCGTGAACGGCTATCTGTTTGCCCCGAAGGATCGGCGTGCGCTCATCGAGGCGGTCTCGACGGCACTCGAGCAGCGCGACCGATGGCCGCAGCTGCGCCGCCTCGCGCGTGAGACCGCCGAGCGCTTCGGACTCCAGCAGATCGTCTGCCAGTACTTGGCGCTCTTCCGGACTCTTGCGCGCGCGCGCGGAGCAGTACGCGACCTGCAGACTGCGCGCCGAGGGCCGGGCGAGCCCTGGTGAGCGCCGGCTCAGTACTTCAGTACTTGCAGTGACGCGCGATGAGACTCTCGGCGAGCTCCTGCCTGCCGGAGCGGGGCGTCGGATCGAATCCTTTCTGCGTCGCAAGGTCCGCGAGGCTCGCAAGGTCGAGTCCGCCGTTTGCAATGCGCTGACCGAGCTCCGCGCTCCAGCCTCGATAGCGCTCCTCGCGCAGTCGCGCGAGCTTGCCTTCGGTCACGATGTCGGCCGCGGCGAGCAGCGCGCGCGCCAGGGTGTCCATGCCGCCGATGTGCGCGAGGTACAGGTCGGCCGGATCGACGGACTGGCGGCGCAGCTTCGCATCGAAGTTGAAGCCGCCCGTCGTGAAACCCTTATCGATGACGAGCTGGATCAGCGCCGGCACCAGTTCCTGCGCGTTGTTCGGGAACTGATCCGTATCCCAGCCATTGCGCGGCTCACCGCGATTGATGTCGATGGAGCCGAAGATTCCGTAGGCGCGGGCGGCGGCGATCTCGTGCTCGAAGTCGAGACCCGCGAGCGTGGCATGATTGACCTCGATATTGACCTTCACCTCCTGCGCGAGCCCGTAGCGCTGCAGGAACGCATACACAGCCGCGACGTCGCGGTCGTACTGGTGCTTCGTGGGCTCGAAGGGCTTCGGCTCGACGAGGATGGTTCCCTCGAAGCCGATGCGATGCTTGTGCTCGACGACCATCGAGAGGAACCGGCCGTACTGGTCGAGCTCCCGTTTGAGGTCGGTATGCAGCAGCGAGTCGTAGCCCTCGCGTCCGCCCCACAGCACGTAGTTCGAGCCGCCGAGCCGATGCGTCATCTCGAGGCAGCAGCGCACCTGCACCGCCGCCCACGCGAACACCTCCGGGTCGGGGTTCGTCGCGGCGCCGGCGGCGTATCGTGGATGGGAGAAGAGGTTGGCGGTGCCCCACAGCAGCTTCACGCGCGCCGCCGCCATCCGCTTCTGCATCGCGGCCTCGATCGTCTTCAGGTTCCGATCGTGCTCCTCGAGGCTCGCGGCCGTTGCCATGGCATCGACGTCGTGGAACGTGAAGTACTTCAGGCCGAGCCGCGCGAAGAAATCGAATGCCGCTTCGAGCTTCGTATCCGCCATGGCCTGGGTGATGGGCGTGCCGAGCCAGGGGCGCGGAAGGGTTCCGGCGCCGAAAATGTCCTGGCCGGGCCAGTTGAAGGAATGCCAGTAGCAAACGGCCGCGCGGAGCCAATCCTCCATGCGCTTGCCCAGCACGAGGCGATCCTTGTCGTAGACACGGTAGGCGAACTCGTTCTCCGTGTCCGGTCCTTCGAAACGCACAGGTTCGATGCTTGAGAACAGAGTCATGCTGAATACTCCGCGAAGATATCTCTGAGATTCTGATAGAGCCGCACGAAAGTGCGGCGCCGGCTCGCGAGCAGCGAGACGAGCGCGGGGTCGGGCTCGACGATCCGCTCGATCGGCGGGGCTGTGCAGACGCTCTCTTCAGGCGCCCCGCCGAGTGAGAGCCGGGCGAGCCGCGCCGCGCCGAGCGCACCGCCGATCTCACCGCCCGAGCGGTAGGTGAGCGGGCGATTGAGCGCGGCGGCGATCACCTCGCCCCAGTACGGCAGGCGCGCACCGCCGCCGGTGACGCTGATCTGGCCCACCTGATCACCCTGTTCCGTCAGCACGTCGAGTCCGTCCGCGAAGGCGAACGCGACCCCCTCGAGCACCGCCGCCGCGAGATCGGCGCCTGTCGTGTCCGGGCGAGCTCCGAAGAACACCCCGCGGCAGCTCGGATCGTTGTGTGGGGTGCGCTCGCCGGCGAGATAGGGCAGGAAAAAAGGCGAGTGCCGGTTCAAGCCGCGCGCGCGCGCGCGCTCGACGAGCCGGTTGAGATCGGGCTCGCCGACGAGTTGTGCGGCCCAGTCGAGCGCGCTCGATGCGCTCAGCATGACCGACATCTGATGCCATCGCTTTGGCAGACAATGGCAAAAGGCATGGGCTGCGCGCTCGGGATTCGGGCGGAAGCGATCCGTCACGACGAACAGTACCCCGGAGGTGCCGATCGAGAGGAACGCCTGGCCGGGCAGCACGACACCGAGGCCCACGGCGCTCGCCGCATTGTCGCCGCCGCCGCCGGCGACGACGACGCGCGGCAGTTCGAGCTCACCGGCAGCCTGCGCCGTGAGCGTTCCGGATGCACTGCTGCCCTCCACGAGCCGCGGCATGTGAGTGCGATTCAGATCGGTCGCGGCGAGCAGCACGTCCGACCAGTCGCGCCGCCCGACATCGAGCCACGCGGTGCCCGAGGCATCGGACATGTCGCTCACCTTCTCGCCCGTGAGCCTCATGCGCACATAGTCTTTCGGCAGCAGCACGCACGAGGTGCGGCGGAAGATCGCAGGCTCGTGGCGCTCGACCCAGAGAAGCTTCGGGGCGGTGAAACCGGGCATGATGATGTTGCCGGTGATCGCCCGCGCTTCGGGCGCTCGACGCTCGAGATCGGCGCATTCGCGCGCCGAGCGGCCGTCATTCCAGAGAATTGCGGGCCGCAACGGGCGGTCCTTTGCATCGAGCAGCGTCGCGCCGTGCATCTGGCCCGACAGACCGAGCGCTCGGACCGATGCGCGCAAGCCCGCGGGGAGCGCGGAAACAGCGCTGCCGGTCGCGCGCCACCAGCTCTCCGGGTCCTGCTCGGAGAAACCCGGTGCAGGTCGACTCACTTCGAGCGGTGCCGAGCCCTGCGCGACGATCATGTTGCGATCGTCGATGAGCACCGCCTTGACGCTCGAGGTGCCGATGTCGATGCCGAGATACACTCAGGGCTCTCCCGGGCAGAGGCGGACCTCGATCGAGAGCCGCTCCCCTCCCGCGAGCACGGCCGCCTCGGCGGCGCCGCGCTCGAGCGCGCCTGGTGGAGCGGTTTGCGGCTCGACGCAGAATAAGTCCTGCCCATGCGGGGTATAGACGTGCAGGAAGGCACAGCCCGCTGCCCGCATCGTGAGGCGACGATCCGGCCAGTCGAGCGATGCGACGCCGTTCCATTGCGCAAAGCAGTGATCGAGACTCGCGGCGCCGAGCGGCCGGCGAGGCTCGAGCGCCCATTGCGGGGGCGTGTCGATCTGTCCGATCGGCAGTGCGGCGGAGTCCGTCTGCCATACTCGCGGCAGCCGTGCATGCATCTGCGCGTGCGCCGGGTCCGGAAAATAGGGATGCAACCCGATCATCGCCGGCATGGGCGTCACGCCGAGGTTCTCGACCGCGAGCTCGATTGAAAGCCCCTCCTCGTCGAGGGCGAAGCGCTGCTCGCAGCGATACCGCCAAGGCCACTCGTCCGCGCCGCCGTCGAAGATCAGCGTTGCATCGGAGGGTGTCGCCGTTGCGATGGACCACGGCGCGCCCCAACCCTGCCCGTGAATCGGATGCGGATCGCCGCTCCAGTTGCGCTCGAGCTGCACGACACGCCCGCCGAACTCGAAGCGGCCGCGAGCGATGCGATTGACGTAGGGGACCATCGGAAAACAGGCCATCTCGAAGGGATCGTCGCCGGCTGTCGCGGGGGTGGGCCGCAGGATATTGCGGCCCCGCCACTCGAATGCGCGGACCGCTCCGCCGCGCTGCGGAACAAGTGTCAGCCGAGCAAAGTGGTGTCGGAGGATCAGCAAGTCCACCATCGGTGCTCGATTCTCAGGCCAGGCTCGGTCGATGCTCGGGCCAAGCTCGCCTTTGGACCTCCCCCCGCTCAGCGCGGAGGCAGCATGGTAGCGCTATCATGCCGCGGGGTCAATCGCACGCCGACCGGCATCTAGCCGGGCTCTGCGCTCGCCCGAGATGCACGCATCACGCTCGCCAGCGCGAGCATCGCGAGCACGGCGAGGTCGGGCCAGCCGAACGCGCCGCCGCCGCCTTCTGCCGCTGCGGTGGCACTGCCCGTCGCCGTAGGCGGGGCGCTTGCAGAGGGCGGAGGTCCGTTGACGGTGATCGCCATCGTTGCGGGCGCCGAGCGGTTTGCGCCGTCGACTGCGTAGAGTGTGACGTTCGTCATGCCGCCGGCGCCGGCCGCGGCGGTTACCGTTGCCGTGCAGCTCGAGACGCTCACTCCACAAGCCGACGGTGCGATCGATACGCCCGGAGCGCCGGACCCGACGATCGCCGCGGGAACGAGTGCGGGGTTGCTGCTCGTGACGATGAAGCGCAGGGATCCGGTACCGCTCGCCGAGAAGGCGAGGGGAGCGGTGCTCGCGCCGGCATCAATCGTGCTGTCGGGCAGAGCAGTGATGGTCGGGGCCGCAAGAGTCGCGAGAGCGCCCAGCGCATCGATCCGGCCGTAGCCGTAAGTACTGTCCGGCACGCTGCTGCCGAGCGGTGCGGCGCCGGAAGTCAACGTCTTCACGAGCTGCGGCACCGTGAGCGTGGGGAAAGCCCCGCGCAGCAGCGCCGCCACGGCGGCAGCGTTAGGGGCCGATGCAGAAGTGCCATAGAAATTGCCGTCGGGAAACAGATAGCCTGCGAAATATGTTCCAGCCGCATCGACGTAGATGCCGTCGGGCGCGACGAGAGTCGGGGCCTGCACACTCTGCGGTGTCGGGAAGACGAGCGAAAGCGGACCCACGCTGCTGAATTGCTCGATTTGATTGCCGGTCCCATCGGAACCGTTGACCGCGCCGATCGTGATCGCTCCGGGAGCGTACGCCTGTGCTGAGACGATCCCTCCTGGGGTGGCGGTGGAGAGAAAAGTCAATCCGTCGCCACCCAACCAGAGCTTCAGGAGCTTGCCCGCGGCCGAGGCATCGGGCGTGGCGACCGTGAGTGTGTACGTGCCCGCCGTGAGCGCCACGTTGGGCGTGATGACGTTGCCGTTCACGCCGGCCGTCGAGAAGCATCCCGACTGGGTGGAATCGGCGTTGTTCGACCAGTAGACATCGAACCGGCTCACGTTTGCATCGGCCGGATCGGCCCACGCGAACATCAGTGGGAACGAGCCGTTCTGCTTCACTGTGAGCTGCTCGCTCGGTGAGCTGCCGAACTCGGCGGCGTACGCATCGGTCTGCGACGTTCCGCTTCCGAGTGGACAGGTGAGCACGGGGAGACCCTGGGAGGCGAGCGACACCGGTGTGTAGTCGCCTTCCCAGTAGCTGCCATTGTAGTTGCCGACCACCGTGAAGAGCGCGACGGATGGATTCTGTGTGAGCAGCTGCTCGACAGCCTGGGTGCTCGCATCGTCGGCCGACATGAGATCCTGGCCGAGAAAAATCACGTCATCCACGAGAATCGTCGCGCCGGCGCTGATCAGCTGCTGCAGACACGAGGTGTACTGGACGAAAGTGTTCGGACCGCAGAATGCGAGCGCCGCCGCTGGCGCGACGGCATGCACCTCCTCGAGCAGCGCGGTGCCCTCATCCGCGAAGTTCGAGTTCGACCCATCGCTCGGTGTGAGCACCTGCACGGCGGGAAGCTCCCCGCGTTGCTGGATGAGTGCGAGGCTCGCGACGCCGGTCGATTGGACGCCGACCGTCACGCCGGCGCCGGCGCTCCGCGTCTGCGCCACGAACTGATCGGCGCGCATGATGGAGACGCCATTCCCATCGACCAACGAGCCGGCCGGTGACTGCACTCGCTCACGCGGCGCTCGCTCCGATCCGCCCGGTGCGACGGAGCGTGCCGGGGCTCCCGGAGCGCCCCCGGGCGAGCGCCCCGGCGCATGCGGCGGAAGCGCATACCTCGGGAGCGTCACGCTCGTCACGCCGGCCACGCTCGCAATACGCGCGAGTGCTGCGGGAGCGGCCCACCCTTCGGTCACGCAGAACGGCGGCACATCGACCTCGGTCACGATCGACAGGCCGGCGGAGGTGAGCGCCGGGCGCGGGGCGCTGGACGCGCAAGCGTAATGCACGTCGATCTGGACCCGTCCGGTCTGATCGATGTGGGGAGCGAAAGGCGCAGCGAGGGAGCTCGGCGCGCCAGCTGCGGAGCTCGAGCTGCTCGATGCAACCTGGCCGCGCACGGCCGCATCGTACAGCGCGAGAAGCTTCACCGACACTCGTGCGCGCCACGCATCGCCCGCGTTCGCGGGGGCGGCGGGGCTGAAGAGCGCGGCGAGCCCGAGCAGAGCCGATGCAGCGGCACTGCGCGAGCAAGACTTGCGGATGCCTGAACCCCTCACTGCGCCCGATACCATCCTCAGCAGGCGCGCTTAGAGCTTCACCGGCTGTCCGTGTGGCGTGTTCAAATATGCCGTCCGCCACTGCTCGGCGCGCGCGCCGATCTCGGCCGTGGAAGCGACCGCTGTGAGACTCGTGAGTTTCTCGAGCGTCGCGAGCCACTGCCGGTGGTAGGTAGCGCCCGCGTCCTCGCCGGGCCGTGCGGGATGCGCGGCGATCTCGGCGCCCAAGGCCTGCACCCACTCGCGCCAGGTGTACAGCCCGCGCCGGCTGAGCTCGACAGCGCACGCGAATGCCCGCGCCTGCCACGGCTCGGCGAAAGCCGGCGCCGATCGGAGAGCCGATCCCACCTCGCGGGTGTTCGAGTCGGCGCCTGCGTCGCTCACGTTGCGCCCTCGAACTGGAGGTAGGACTCCCACAGATCGAGATAGATACCGTCGTGCTCGGCGGCGCCTTCGCCCCAGAGCTCGCGAGCCTCGAAGCGTACGCTGTAGAGGTGCTGCGGCTGATCGCCGAGTCCGTGGGCCCGCGTGCCCGGGAACACGAAGCCGCCGTGATGGCGCTGCACGGTGCCGCGCTTGCCGCGGACGTAGCGCGGTAGTCGCGTATGGCCCGTTGGGTGCATGTTGCGCGCGATCACGCGTCCGCCGACCTTGAATCGAGGCGGCGTCGCAACGGCGGCGCGCGCCGAAATGCCTGCGCGAATGGCGGGCCGAACCTGCTCCCTCGGCAGCGCCGCCATCACGTGTTCCGGCCGCGGCCGGTGTTCGGCTGCCCGCTCGAGCGCTGCTCCATCGCGGCGATCCGCTGCGCGAGCTCCTCCCGCGTCACGACGCCCTTGGCATCGAGCAGATCCTCGGCGGCATGCAGCCAGTGCTCGTAATACGTGCTTTCCAGATAACGCGCCGGTGCCATGCGCTCGATGGCGTGGCGGAGCTCCTCGACGTTGTACTGTCCTGCGGCCATGGTCAGATTCAGCACCGCGAAGACGCGCCGCTCCCACTCTGCATGGAAGACCGGTTCGTTCCCCTCGCGCACGACCGCGCCGAGTCCGTGCATTCCGCCGAGATCGTGAATGCCGTTCATCGAGAGTCCGCTCACTCTCGAGGCTCGGCTGTCGCCACCGCGGTGCCAATCATCGCATCGCGGCTCACGATCGATGCGAGCCGCTCCTCGCTCCAGCCGTCGGTGTCTGCGGGACGCATCGGCAGGACCATGTAGCGAATCTCGGCGTTGCTGTCCCAGACCCGCACCTCGGTATCGGCCGGGAGCTCGAGCCCGAGCTCGGCGAGCACTCGGCGCGGCTCGATGACGACCCGCGCACGGTACGGGGCGGACTTGTACCAGGTCGGCGGAAGGCCGAGCGTCGGCCAGGGATAGCACGAGCACAGCGTGCAGACGACCACGTTGTGCACTCCGGGTGTGTTCTCGAGCACGATCATGTCCTCGCCCTGCAGGCCGGTGATGCCGAGCTCGACGATCTCGTCGATCGCGCCGGGGTCGATGAGGCCTTTCTCGATCAGCAGCGACTCGAGCGCCTGGATGCGCAGCGCAGGACTCGGGGGCGGCTCGGTATGAGGGCCTCTGGACTTCATTCGGGTATCGAGGTTGGTAGTCGATCGAGCGTACACCGAAGCCCGAGGGGCCGGCAATTTCATCGAGCGCGCGAGCGCTCGGCTATCATGCTCCGCCATGGACGATCCGATGCCGTGGCCCGCGCTCGATCCGCCACGCACGTTGCTCCGCTTCCCGCTTCGGGCGCACGAGCTCACCGCCGGCGTGACGGCCGTGGACGAGCTGTTCGTTCTGGCGCATCTCGGCGTGCCGCGCATCGATGCCCGCACGTGGACGCTATCGATCGGGGGACTCGTGGAGCGCCCGCTCGAGCTCGACTTCGCCACCCTTCAGTCGCTTCCCGCACGCACGGTCGAGGCTTTCCTGCAGTGCGCGGGCAATCCCGCAGTGCGCGGGCAATCCCGCGACGCCCCGAGTTCCTGCGCGGCTGATCGCCAATGTCCTTTGGGAAGGCGTCGAGCTCGCAACGCTCCTCGAGGCCGCTGGCATCGCGCCGCAGGCGCGTTTTGTGTGGGCATCCGGGCTCGATCGCGGAGAGTTCCTCGGCGTGAAGAGCGGCCCGTATCTCAAGGATCTGCCGATCGAGCGAGCTCGCAGCCAGGACGTCCTACTCGCGTACCGCATGAACGGGGAGCCGCTCACGGCCGAGCACGGATATCCCGTGCGGCTCGTCGTGCCGGGCTATTACGGCACCAATTCCGTCAAATGGCTGTACCGGGTCGAGGTTGCGGGGCACCGCGCTGGTGGTCCCTTCACGACGACGTTCTACAACGACGAGATCGAATCCGCGGGCGCCGCGCCATCGACACAGCCTGTCTGGAGTGTGCCGCCGGAGGCCATCATCGTATCGCCGGCTGTGGATGTGACGATCCCACTCGGGCCGGCGGGCGAATCGATCACGGTCTGGGGATGGGCCTGGGCCGATGCCGGCATCGCGCGCGTGGAAGTGAGCGTCGATGTCGGCCGGAGCTGGTCGACCGCGCGCGTCGGGCCGCGCAGCGGCCCGACGTGGCAGCGCTTCGAGATCGAGTGGACGCCGGCGCTCGAGGCCACGCAAACGGAGGGCGAGACGGAGTTGTGGTGTCGCGCGACGGATGCCGAGGGCCGGATTCAGCCGCTCGCGGGCGCGCGCAACGCCGTGCACCGCGTGCCGGTGCGGCTGCGCCGAGCGAGCTGATCCTTCTCAAACCCGATCGGTAGCGCGCTGGCTGCGCAGGGAGTCGCCGCGCACGGCCTCGATGACCTCGCCGATCGAGCCGAAGCGCTCCGGCTCGGTGAGCAGCCGTCCCGCGAGCGCGAGCGCGCCTGCTTCGCATCTCGCGCGAACGCGCCGGTCCGTGATGCTCTCGAAGTCGAGCACGTGCGCAAAGCCGACGATGCGGCGGATCATCTTGCATGCGGCAAAGCCGAGCATGTCGGCAAACAGCGCGTCGATGAAGGCGCGTCGCGCCGCCCCGAGCGCCGCCGCGTCCGCCGCGTTCGCGAACATCGGCGCCGGATAGGCGTCACCGCGCCCCTTCTCCTGCCATAGCGCGAGGAAGCGCGTCTGAAAGCTCTCCCAGAAACGCTGCGCCTCATCGAGGATCCAGTCGCGGTAAGGGGCGCGCTCGCCGTCGCTCGCCTCGTGACCAGGCTGGGCGTACCAGGCGAGCAGCAGATTCCCAAAGAACGCGCCGAGATCGAAGCCGATCGGGCCGTAGAAGGCGAATTCCGGATCGATCACGCGGCTATCCTGCGGTGTGACCATCACCGAGCCCGAATGCAGGTCGCCGTGGATGAGTGCCTGCGGCGCAGAGAGAAACTTGTGCCCGAAGCGCGCCGCCGCCGCTTTGAGCGCCCCGTCACTGCGCAGATCGGCAACTGCGGCGTCGAGCTCGGGAGAGGTGTGTCGGTTGCGCGGACTTGTGCGATACGGGTCCGTGAAAACGAGATCCACCGTGATCCTCACGAGCGGCGTGTTGCGCGCGAAGAGGGCCATTGATTCCATCTTGCGCTCGAAGGGCGCCGCGAGATCGGAGGTGAAGAACGATGCGCGGGCGATGTATTCGCCGAGGGCGCGTCCGACGTCGGGATAGCAGCGCCCGTCGATGAGCCCTCGACGCAGGATGATGTGTGGCGCGAGCCGCTCCATGAGGAGGCAGTGCAGCCGCGAGTCGTAGTGAAGGATCTGCGGGATCAGCTCACCGACGTGCGGCGCGACCGTCTGGTAGTAGGAGTACTCGAAGAAAGCGCGCTCCGGTGTCATCGGCCAGGACGGGCCGGCGGCCCGCACGTAGGGGAGGGCCTGTTTGATACACACCGAACCGTCAGGACCTTCGGCGATGAAGACCAGATTCAGATTGCCATCGCCCACTTCCCGCACGCGCCACTGCTCGGGCGATGCACCGAGCCGCTCCCGGACAGGCTCGAGAGCGGCGGCATAGTCGCGCGCGCCCGCGAGATCGAGAAGAGGGTAGTCGTCGGAGGCGTCCGCGCCGGCCATTTCAACCCTTTCGAGCGGATGCTCGCGCAGGCAGAGCCGCCCCGGCGCACTCGAGGTCGCCATCGAACGCGTCCGGCTTGCCGTAGGTTCGGAACCGCTCGACGACGCGCCGCATTTCCTCGTCATCGAGAATGCGAACATCGCCGAGCGTGAGCGCGGCTGAGTACTGAACGGCGAGATTCTCGATCTCACCCGCGAGGGCGAGCGCGGCCTCCAGGTCCGCGCCGACGGCGATGACACCGTGATTCGCGAGCAGACAGGCCCGGCGTTCCTCGAGCGCGGCCAGCGCCGCATCCGAGAGCGCCTGCGTTCCGAAGGTGTGGTAGGGCGCACAGCGGATGTCCGAGCCGCCTGCCACGGCGACCATGTAATGGAAGGCCGGAATGCCCCGTCCAGTGCAGGCCAGACTCGTCGCGCGAGGCGAGTGGGTATGGACGATCGCGCCGACCTCGGCACGCGCCGCGAAGATGTCGCGATGGAAACGCCACTCGCTCGAGGGGCCGCGATGCCCGAACCAGCGGCCGTCGAAGTCGACGAGCGGCACGTCGTGCGGTACCAGCCGCTCGTACGCCATCCCGCTCGGGCTCACGAAGAATTGCCGCTGATCGCGGCGCACGCTGACGTTGCCCGAGGTGCCGTGCGTCAAACCGCACCGGGCGAGCTCGCGGCATGCGCCGATCAGCGCGGCGCGCATGCGCTCGTCCGTGCTCTCTTGCTCCAAATCCGCCACTGCCGGTATCGTCATTGCGGGCGCAGGCTCTCGAGTGCGGCGCGGTTCGCGGGATGCACGCCGCGCTCGGTGATCAGCCCCGTCACGAGCCGTGCCGGCGTCACGTCGAATGCGAGGTTGAGGGCGGCGCTGCCATCGGGAATCACCTTCACCGTCTCGATTGCACCCGAGGCAGCGAGGCCCGTGACGTGCGCGAGCTCGGTTGCCGGGCGCTCCTCGATCGGGATGTCGCGGCCGTCCTCGAGCGACCAATCGATCGTGTTGAGCGGGAGCGCCGCATAGAACGGCACCTGGTTGTCGCGAGCCGCGAGAGCTTTCAAATAGGTGCCGACCTTGTTGCAGACATCGCCCGCGGCGGTCGTACGATCGCTGCCGACGAGAACCACGTCGACTTCGCCGCGCTGCATGAGCAGGCCCCCGAGATTGTCCGCGATCACCGTGTGCGGCACCCCGTGCGAGCCGAGCTCGAACGCCGTGAGCGCGGCGCCCTGATTGCGCGGCCGCGTCTCGTCCACCCAGACGTGAACGGGCAGACCCGCATCGTGGGCCATGTAGATCGGGGCGAGCGCTGTTCCCCAATCGACGCAGGCGAGCCAGCCGGCGTTACAATGCGTGAGGACGTTCACCACTCGCCTGCCTGAGGTGGCGAGCGCGCCCAGAAGCTCCCTGCCGTGCCGCCCGATGGTCCTGCACTGCTCCACGTCGGCATCGCAGATCGAGGCCGCTTCGCGGTATGCCGTCTCGACTCGGTCGCGCAGCGGGACCGCCTCGAGCGCTCGATGCATTCGCGAAAGCGCCCATGCGAGGTTCTGAGCGGTAGGCCGCGTCGCGCGGAGGGCTCGAGCGGCGGCCTCGAGGCCCCCATCGGATGCGTCAGCGCGGGCTGCGAGCGCCACACCATACGCCGCGGTCGCGCCGATGAGCGGCGCGCCGCGTATGATCATGGTCCGGATCGCGCGCGTGGCGTCTTCGAGGGTCTCGAGATCGACGGTGCAGAATTCAAACGGCAGCCGTGATTGATCGATGACCCGGACGGCGCCTCCGGCGAGCGGCCAGATGGTGCGGTAATGCGTGCCCGAGACTTTCACTGAGGAATATTATAGCGGCGAGTGCGAGGCACCATGGCCAACGTGAGCAGCAAAGCGAGCCTTGCGGGCAAGGTCTGTCTCGTCACCGGGGCGACGAACGGCATAGGCTTCACGACCGCGCGGGCGCTCGCGCGGCTCGGGGCCGCTGTCTGGGTTCACGGGCGCGATCCGGAGCGCGGGCGGCGCGTGACGGAGCAGATCGTCCGCGAGAGCGGCAATCGCGACGTGCGCTTCGCGCAGGCCGACTTCTCTCGGCTCGAGGAGGTGAGGCGGCTCGCCGCGGAAGTGCAGGCGGGCGCACCCCGACTCGATGTGCTCATCAACAACGCCGGTCTCATCTGCCCGCAGCGCACGACGACGGCGGAGGGCTATGAGACGACGTTCGCCGTGAATCATCTGGCGCCGTTCCTGCTCACGGTGCTGCTGCGCGAGAAGCTCGAGCAATCACCGCCCGCTCGCATCGTGGTCGTCGCCTCGGAGGCGCACCGTCGCTCGCAGCTCGATTTCGACGATCTCATGATGGCCCGCGGGTACTCCCAGCTCCGCGCATACGGGCGCTCGAAGCTCGCCAATATCCTGTTCGCGCGCGCGCTCGCGCGGCGGCTCGCGGGGTCGCCTGCCACGGCGAACGCACTTCACCCGGGCGTCGTGCTCACGAACCTTTTCAATCGTGGATCGGCGCTCACTCGCTGGGGAGTGGCCGCGATCGGCCGACTGTTCATGATCTCCCCGGAGCAGGGGGCGATGACGAGCGTCTATCTCGCCTCCTCACCCGAGGTCGAGGGCCGCTCGGGCGGCTACTACAGCAAGTGCCGGCTTATCGAGCCGAGTGCGGCGGCATTGCGGGACGAGGATGGAGAGCGGCTCTGGGCATTGAGTGCGCAGCTCGTCGGCCTGCCGCAGGGGGCGGCAGTCGGCCGGTCGGCGGGTCAGCCGGCCGGCTCGCCGGGTCGACCTTCCTAGCGCCTCCTTCTCGCAAAGCCCGCGCCAGGGCAGTCACTTGTGCGGATGGTCGAACAGCTCGACGAACCCCCCGACATCCGGATCGCGGATCATGGCGACGCGCGTGCCGCCGCCGCGCATCGTGACGATGCCGTCGGACACCAAGCGCGCGCCGGCGGCCCTCGCTCGCGCGAGGAAAGCCTCGAGCCCCTGCACCTCGAAGCCGACGTAGCCGACGCCGATGTCCGTGATACGGGCCGGAGCGACGGGCTTCTTGCGGTTCTGGAACTCGACAAGCTCCAGGTTGATCCGCGACCCGGGCGCAGGGCTCGCGAGCGCGGGATCGGAGCCGGCCAGCCGCGCCTCGAACGCGGCCGGGAAGGATTCGTTGAAGAAACGCAGAATGTTGCCATGCCCGCCGACCGCGGCGTCATAGAAATCGCCGTGCATCCACGGCGAAACCCGGCTCACGAGCCGGCCTCCGAGGAAATCTCCGTAAAACGCGCGCGCCTTGGCGGAATCGAGCACGACGAGTCCCACGTGATTGACGCCCGGCACCAGCGCCGCGCGTGCGGGCCGGCCATCGACGGCGGGCGATGCGGGGCGCTGATCGATGATCTCGATGTCGATGCCGTCGGGATCGGTGATGTAAGCGATCATCCCTTTCTTCTGCCCCGGAGGGGCGATCAGCCGCCCTCCCCAGGAGAGGGCATGCAGCATGCCGCGCGCCTGCAGGCGCGACCACAGCGCCTCAGCATCGGGTACGACGAGCCCGAAGTGACTCGCGCCCGGTTCCCAGGCGGTGTGATGCGAGAGATTACGGCGCGGGATGCCCTTGAGCTCCCGCAGGTAGATCACGAATCGCCCGCCGGCGGCCTCGTCGACGTACATCTTCGCCATACGCGTCGTGACGCCCCGCGCGTTCGCTATCCCGTCGATGCGCTGGAAGACC
Source organism: Steroidobacteraceae bacterium (assembly GCA_050738595.1). GTDB lineage: Bacteria > Pseudomonadota > Gammaproteobacteria > Steroidobacterales > Steroidobacteraceae > JASHUC01. The sequence continues at coordinate 38,829 of JBOHZR010000110.1, forward strand.
TCTTCGTGGCGCCACACGGGAGGAGCGGCCGGGTCGAGGCGGAACCCCAGCGCCTCGTAGAATGCGATCGACCGGTCGAGATTCGAGACGCTGCGGCCTGCGAAGGCGAGTCCCACGAGGCGGCCCTGCTCTGGAGCCGCCGATCCGGCCGCCTCTGACGGCACAGAGATGAATCCGGCAAGCGCAGCGGCGATGAGCGCGAGCGCGATGACGGCGGATTTCGACAGCTGGAATGGTTTCATCGGCTTCCTCCCCCTCGGAACCCTGCGATTCTACCGCGCGTGCGGCTCGCCGCACGGTTGACCGGCGATGCGCTCCGGCCGATCCTTTGCCCGATGCTCTCTCCGATGCTCTCTCCGATGCGCCGAATGATGCCGCCGACCGCCTCTCTCGCCGCCAGGACCCCCAGGGCCGCCGGGGCCGCTCGGACCGGGGCTGCCTGGGCCGGGGTTGCCCGTGTCGGGGTCGCTTGGGCCGGGACCGTTTGGGTCGGGGCTGTTTGGCCCGCTTGGGCTTGTTGCACCTCGCCTGCTCGGGGCGGCGTGGCATGTACTGCGCCGGCAAGCGTCTGCTCCGATCCGGTCGCGGGCGGTGTCGCGCTGATTAGCGACGGCCGACCGGCCGCGCTCATCGTCGATGCCGCCGATTATCTGGGCGTCGTGCGCGCCGCGCGTGATCTGCGCGGTGATCTGAGCACAGTCGCCGGAGCGCCCGCCGAAGTCCGTGTCACCCGCGGGACCGGTCCGGCCGCCTCTGCCGAGCGCGTCCCGTCAGGCTCGGAGCGCGGCTCGAGAGGCGCTCGCCCGCCCATCCTCATCGGCACGCTCGGCCACAGCCCGCTCATCGACCAGCTCGTACGCCTCGGAAAGCTGAATGTCGGCAGGGTACAGGGCAGATGGGAAGCCTATGTGCGCCAGATCGTCGTCGCGCCCATGCCCGGCGTGCCGCGTGCCCTCGTGCTCGCGGGCGCGGACAAGCGCGGCACCATCTTCGCGATCTACGATCTCTCGCGCCAGATCGGCGTGAGCCCATGGGTCTGGTG
>JBOHZR010000111.1:0-39363 GCA_050738595.1 Steroidobacteraceae bacterium
CGTCGCTTCTGAGTTGTCTATGATTGTGGAGAGAGTCCCTAAGTCCTGAAGTACACCGCTTTTGTACAAAAATGCATGAGTTCGGTCAATGCCCAATCCGGCGATGTCGCAGTTGGAATTCGGGATATCGGTGTCGGAAGTGCCCGCGACATCCCCGGCGGCGTTAATCGCTGCGGCATGACTGAACATTCCGCCTAGTGTTCCCAAGTCAGTCGCGACGTAACCGGTCGCGATTGCCGTCCACAAGGTCGCATGGCTCATCGCGGCGGCGGTGGAGGCATCCCCGGCGATAAGACCAGCGGTATTCATGGCATTTGCACTGGCCCACTGGTTGTTATTCGCGTTAGTGCCCGGAAGTGGAGCGCGGTTATCCCCATTCCAAATGATAGCCGGATCATCAGGATCATCGATCTCTTGAGTGGAATCCATTGTAACGATGTCGCTGTCGCTCACGGCCCGGGCGTCGCTGAGCTCTGCCTGCGTGAGCGCCAAATCGTGAATGCAACCGCAGGAGCGCAGGTACAGAAAGGCATGAAACCCGCCGACTGAAGGCGAAAGCCGCGTGGTGCCAACTACATCATCGTGGTCATTAATGCCGCGCGGGATCACGTCGCCGCCCAAGGTGTCGAAGTCAACGATTGAGTACAAGAGTGGCTCCGTCGCGCTAATCGGCGCTGGAGTTGTTGCAGGCAGGGGTGGGCCAGGATCTGACGGGCGTGCCGTACTCGGCGCGAACGACGGGCTTGAAGCAGATGCCTGGGTCGAGGAACCCGAGGAGCCGCCCCCGCAAGACACGCACAATAGCGCAGCCAGAGCGAGTACCGTTGCCCGTATCGGCAGCTTCTCCCTGCTTCCGACGTAGTGCTTCTCAGATAAGCACGCGCTTGAGATACGCGTTGTTAGCGGGTGGCTTGGGCTCGGCGGTTCGGACATCGGAGGACGACGGTCTACGCGGGCGGCTACTCTGCTCGACAGCAAGGTCGATGCCTGAAGTTCTGGAGTAGTAGAAGGCGTTCCACGATTGGCTGCTGCCGACGGTTCTATCAGCGACTGAAGCAATTGGTGACACCAAAAAAAGGCCAGCCGTATGTATTTCATGGCTCAGCGAACTTCTTGCGTGCTGGGTCTCGGCGAAATCAAGCGGGGATAGCATCACGAAGCGGTGCAGCCACGAGGTTGGCGGACACCGTGTCATGCGTACGCGGGCATCGGGTGTTAGAACGGCTGGAGTTGCGCGGAGCGGCACTACCGGCGGCGAACGTGTGCGCCGCCGTCGGTGCCGATCCGAAAGCAGGCTCGGTGCTGCTGACGGAGGGCTACGCCGCCTACGCGCGCTACGTGAAGAAAGTCGGCATCACCCCCGCACTATGCTGGGCGCGTGCGAGGCGAGAGATACTCGAACTCCGAGGCGTGCGCGAGGGGGCTGCCGCGCATCGCCGCGATCTACGCCATCGAGGAGGAGATCCGAGAGCAGAGGCTCCCCGGGGAGGCCGCCTGCATCGTCTCTCACTCGCAGCAGGCCAGACGTTGAGGCGTTCTTCGCTTGGCTCGACCAGAAGCTCAAACGGGGCAGGGACTGGGACCGACGACGTCATTCATCAATGCGTTGTGCTGCGCGCGCGAACGACGGCTCGGGCTCGAAGTGTTCCTTACCGATCCGGACGTGCTGCTCGATACGAGCTGCAGAGCCTTCGACATCGAGGATTGCATCGTGCACGTCCACATGCTCTTTCCGGACTTCCGGCCGCAGTTCGTCGAAACACACGTGCTCTCCTGGCTCGAATGCGGCTTCGTCCCAAAGGGTCTCTCGGAGGCGCAGATGGATTGAGTTCGACAAGAGCGTTAACCGCTGGATCAATGACTATCAACGTCGGCACCGCGGCGGTCACGGGCCCGCGTCCGCTCGGCGAGAGGGAGCATTTTTCTCTTGACAGCGTGATGAATTGCCGGAACGAGCGTGTTCGTATGTAGTAAGCTGAAAGTAAGGCGTGACGGTTTCTTTCCCACTGTCGGCACTGGAGCGTCGCTCGCACTGACGGAGATGTCGTGGGGGGTGTCACGATCTTGGGAGTCTGCGTCATTCGGGCCGGATACCTTCGGATTCGCACTTGAAGGGCGGCTCGGGAGACGCAGCAGCGGCTGACAATGGAAAAGGAAAGTCGAGTCAGCGGAACGCTGACCGGCTTGCGGGGGAGGGGGTCATCATGCCGCGACGCGTGACAGCGCGCCTTTGCAGTGTTCTCGTTCGTCTTTTAGGTCTCTCACGGTCCAAGAAGCGCGCCTTAATGGTCGGCGCCGACCTTTGCACCATCCCCTTCGCACTCTGGAGCGCGGTCACACTGCGGCTGGGAAGCTTCGATCACGGAACGCACGGCGGCTTTTGGCTCTACGTCATTTCCGCCCTGGCGAGCGTTTCGATTTTCGTCCGCCTCGGGCTCTACCGGGCAGTGCTCCGATACATGGCGGGGCGAGCTATTTCGACCATCTTTGCGGGGGTGCTTTTCTCGGTCGTCCTGACTGCCATGGTGGATGGTGCCTTCTTCGGCGCCATGGTGCCGAAGTCTGCCTGGCTCATCGACTTCCTCATGGCAACGCTTTACGTGTGGGGGAGCCGCTGGGTTGCACGTCACACATTCGGGCTGGTTTCCTCGCCGCGAAAGCGAGTCATTATCTATGGCGCCGGCGACTCCGGGCTCGATCTCGCGTTGGCTCTCAAGAAGGGGCGCGATTTCCAGCCGGTCGCCTTCGTAGACGATGATGCAGTGCATCACGGCAGTCTCGTGCATGGGTTGGAGATTTTTCCAACCGAGTTTCTCGAGCCGCTGGTCGCGAGGTACGGCGTAAGCCAGGTGATGCTCGCCATGCCTTCTGCACCCAAATCCCGGCGCAGCGAGATCATCAAGGCTCTCCTCGGTCTCGGGGTGCGAGTCCAGACGGTTCCCGACCTTTCGGACATTCTGGCGGGCCGCGCAAGGGTCGACGATGTGCAGGACGTGGACATCGCGGATCTCCTTGGACGCGACCCGGTTCCACCCCATCCAGGTCTTCTGGGCGCATGCATTACCGGCAAGTCGGTCATGGTGACCGGCGCCGGGGGCTCGATCGGCTCGGAGCTCTGCCGCCAGATCATCCGCCTCAATCCCAAGCGGCTCGTGCTCATCGAGAAATCGGAGCTCGCGCTCTATACGATCGACCGCGAGCTGCGCGCGCAGACGAGTGAAGCTCGATCGGTCGAAATCGTGCCGCTGATCGGCAATACCCATCAGAAGTCAAGGATCAAGGACGTGATCCAGACGTTCGCCATTCAGACGATCTATCACGCAGCAGCCTACAAGCACGTTCCACTGGTCGAGCAGAACGTCGTGCACGGCGTGTTCAACAACGTCATGTCAACCTATCACACCGCGGAAGCGGCCGCGGAGTGCGGCGTCGAGACGTTCGTGCTCATTTCGACGGACAAGGCCGTCAACCCCACGAACGTGATGGGAGCCACGAAGCGGATCGCCGAGCTGGTCCTTCAGGGCATGCATCAGTGCGGCAGCGCCACGAAGTTCTGCATGGTTCGGTTCGGCAACGTCCTCGGTTCCTCGGGGTCCGTCGTGCCGCTCTTTCGGGAGCAGGTTCGGGTCGGCGGGCCCGTCACGGTGACGCATCCGCAGGTCATCCGCTATTTCATGACCATTCCCGAGGCGGCGCAGCTCGTCATCCAAGCGGGCTCGATGGCGCATGGGGGAGAGGTATTCGTCCTCGACATGGGACAGCCCATACGGATCGTGGACCTCGCGAAGCGCATGATCGCGCTCACCGGCCACAACGTCCGCGATGAATCGAATCCGCACGGCGACATTGAGATCGTGTTCACAGGCTTAAGGCCCGGCGAGAAGCTCTTCGAGGAGCTCCTGCTCGGCGACAACGTTGCGCCGACGGAGCACCCGATGATCCTGCGAGCGCGCGAGAAAGCCCTTCCCTGGAGCGAGGTGCACCGGCTGCTCGATGAGCTGAGGGTCGCCGCGGCGGCCTTCGACTGCCGCCGGACGATTCGGCTGCTGCAGGACGCCGTCGCCGAATATCGCGCGGCGCCGCACCTGGCCGATCTCGTCGCCGCGCGCCGGGCTGAGCTCGGTTTGGACGCCGTTAATGTGACTGACTTGCAGTCTCGGCGCCGTGCCGGTTCGACCCACCCGTCAGCGGCCCAGTCGAGTCACCCGGCGTCGCCAGCGGCCGTCGCCAGTCTCACGTCAGTGCCTCCCCCCGCTTCCGCATAAGACGCGACGCCCTAACTAATCCCGGTAACCTGCGCCGAGCGAGTCCCTGACCGCACGCATGAGCCGGTCGAGCGCGACAAGGCTGTCGTCCTTCGGAAGCTCGGCTCGTTTTCCGGCATGGATGGTTACCGCCGCAACGGCAGACTGTACGGTCGATTGAAGCATGACGGGGTCGCTGGCGGCGGGTGCGCGAACGAATCGCAGGATCTGCCGCAGCACCGACACGGGGTCGGCCTGTAGCCCGTCGTAATCGACCCACAGCATGCGATCGGGCGGCATCTCCGCCAGAGAAGACTCGAGGACCGCCGAGCAGGCGCGCACGGCCTGCCGGAGAAATCTCTCGAGCTCGCCCGCGGGGCATTCCCAGAGCCCATACGCGCTCATCATCGCCTGCCACATTCTGTGGTTCGAGGCGAGGACCTCGCCGGGATGCCGACCGATCCAGACGAACAGCGCTCGCGGGAAGGCTTGGCGGATGAGCGGCAGGCGAAACGTGTGCGAGGGCGATTTGAGGAGCAGGCGCCCGGCGCCTGCGCTCGAGACACCGCGCAAGAAATCCTGCCAGCGGCTCATCGGCCCCTCGTTGCTGGACCAGAGACGCTCGCCGCATTCGACGAGTCGGCGGGGATCGATGAGCCCCCGATACACCGAGGGCTCACCGAGAAGCAGCGTCGCGAACTCCTCCTCTTGAGGACTGAACGTCGCGATGCGCCCCTCATCCATCGGCCGCGTGACGCTGGCGGCGGTTCGTGGCGGGCCGGTGAGAAAGCAGGTCGACGGATTGAAGCATTGCCACGTCTGGGGCGTCACCCACCCGCCGCAGGCGTTGATCAGCTCGTGAAGAACGGTCGTGCCGGAGCGCCAGAGGCCGAGAATGAAGACAGGATCGTCGGGCAGTGTGCAATCCGCGAGCCGCGAGAGCTGGGTGCGCCAATTGAGCTCGAACCATCGGGCGTGCCATCTGAGCCGCAGCGAGTGGCCGATGGGCGCCCGCTTCGGGTGGCCACCGGCTCGAATCCAGTCGGCGAGAGCGCGCGCGCCGTAGAGCGGTTGCGCACCGGAGCTCAATGGACGGGGCCGCCGGGAAGCCTGAGCGGATTGAACCCTTCCGGATTCAACCCTCCGCTTCCTGCGGAAAGCTCATCCCGACCGTGCTGAATCCGCCATCGACGTACAGGATCTCCCCCGTGACTCCCGCGGCCAGATCGGAGCAGAGAAAGGCGGCGGCATTGCCCACGTCCTCGAGCGTGACGTTGCGGCGCAGGGGTGCGATCTTCTCGACCTGCCCCAGCATCCGGCGAAAGCCGGAGATGCCGGCCGCCGCGAGCGTCTTGACCGGACCGGCCGAGATGCCGTTCACGCGGATTCCGAGCGGTCCGAGGTCGGCGGCGAGGAAGCGCACGTTCGCCTCGAGGCTCGCTTTGGCGAGGCCCATCACGTTGTAGTTCGGGATCGAGCGAATGGCGCCCAGGTACGTGAGCGTGAGCAGAGCTGCCGCGCGGCCCTGCATCAACGGCCGGGCGGCCCGGGCGAGGGCTGTAAAGCTGTAGCTCGAGATGTCATGCGCGGCCCGGAACGCTTCGCGCGAGGTGTTCTCGACAAAGCTGCCGGTCAGCGCTTCCCGCGGCGCATTCGCCACGGCGTGCACGACGACGTCGAGGTGGCCCCATTCGCTTCGCAACTGCCCGAAGCAGCGCTCGATGTCCGCGTCCGCGCCCACGTCGAGCGGCACAACGAGCCGCGAGCCGACCGATTCGGCAAGCGGCCGCACGCGCTCGGCGAGCCGCTCGTTCTGGTAGGAGAAGGCGAGCTCGGCGCCCTCGCGGTGCAGGGCTGCGGCGATACCCCAGGCGATCGAGCGATCCGTGGCAACACCCACGATGAGCGCGCGTTTGCCGGCGAGAAAACCCATTGAGCGTCCCCTAGGTGAAGCGCAAGCGGGGAGTATCGCAAATCGTCCCGCCGGGGCGCGAACCGCGCCCCGCCCGGGGCACGAGCCGGGCGCTCAGCGGCTTGCGAGGCGAATCAGCAGCCGCTGACCCGGGAGGATCGCGACGTGCGAGAGCCCGTTCCAGCGGACGATCTGCGAGACGGTGACCTCGAACAGGCGGGAGATGCGGTAGAGCGTATCGCCTGCGCGGACGACATACGTCACCCGGCGCGCATGGTGGCGGTGGTGACTCGGTTTCGGCGGCGGATCGTCCGCCTCGAGGGACGGGGCGCGCGCCGGGCCGGAGGTGAGCCGCAACCGCTGGCCCGCGCGGAGCGGGTCGCTCAACTGCATGCCGTTGATCATCGCAAGGGTGCGGGGGTTCATGCCGTGGCGCCGGGCGATCGCCCAGAACGAATCTCCCCGATGGACGAGGACGCGCACTCGCGGACGAAGGATCCGGCGCTCGCGCGCATCGACCAGCGCGGCGGCGCGCAGGACCTGGGGCGGCAGCTCGCGGACATCGGACGGTACGCGCAAATCCGTTCCGACGACCACGGCGCCGTTCGGCAGCTCGTTGAGCTCGCGAATCACTTCCGGTCGGGTGCCGAAGTGCCGCGCAATGCGGTACAGGGTATCGCCGTGCCGAACGGCGTAATGCCGCACCCGCATGCGTTCGTCCGGCGTGAGCTGGGCGAGATTCCCCTGGAACACGGGCGCGGCCTCCGTCGGCAGGAGCAGGTAGTCGGGGCCGGCCGGGTCGGTCGCCCAGCGGTGGAATGCCGGATTGAGCTCGTAGATCGCCTCCAGCGAGACACCCGCGATCTCGGCGGCGACCCGCAGGTCGATCTGGCCGCCCGTCTCGACGCGCGCGAAATACGGGCGGTTAGGGATCCCCGAGAGGCTCAGGCCGTAGACTTCGGGACTCTTCACGAGACGGGTCATCGCGAGGAGCTTCGGCACGTAGGCGCGCGTCTCCCTCGGCAGCCGCAGGTCCCAGAAGTCCGTCGGGCGCCCCGCCGCCTGGTTGACCTGGATCGCCCTCGCGACGGTCATCTCACCGCAATTGTAGGCCGCGATCGCGAGCAGCCAGTCGCCGTTGAATTCCTGATGCAGAGACTGGAGGTAATCGAGCGCTGCACGCGTCGACTCGATCACATCGCGCCGGCCGTCGTACCACCAGTTCTGCTTGAGGCCGAAACGGGTTGCCGTGCCCGCCATGAACTGCCACAGGCCGAGCGCGCGCGTGCGCGAGCGCGCATAGGGCTGATAGGCGCTCTCGATGACGGGCAACAGCGCGAGCTCGAGCGGCATGTGCCGCGCTTCGAGCTGGGTGACGATGTGATAAAGGTAAAGCTCCGAACTCTCGAATGATCTCTGGACGAAGTCCGGATTCTCGACGAACCAGGTGAGCTGCTGGGTGACGGCCGGCCGGTCGACCTCGGGCAGCGCGAACCCCGCACGCATGCGGTCGAAGAGGTCGGCGTACGCCGAGGGGTCGATGCCCGTGATCGGCTCGGGGCTCGCCGGCGGGGCCGTCTCCGGATTCTGTGCGGCGAGGTCGGTCGACGTGTCTGCCGAGCTCGAGCTCTCAGGGGCAACGGGCGGCGAGACGGTGACGGTGATCTTGGGCGGCAGGGGCTCCGGAGCCCGAGGGGCCTGGGCGCATCCCGCGAGCGCCCCCAACGTGCCGAGTAAGCAGGCCGTGAGGATTGCTCCCAGTGCGCCTTGTGCCTTCAGCAACGCTCTTACCCTCGTCGAAGACCGGAAATTCTCGAACATCCGGCGCCGCGAGGGTTCCGGAATTGCAAAGCTACGGGCTTGAAGCGAGAAATGTACCCGGTAACTTCACAGAATTGCCAGTGTTTTTTGTGCGTTGCGTCCGATAAGACACGGGAAGCGCACCAGAGGTTTGCGAGCAAGCATTACGCCGCGAGGCCCGGGCGTCGTAGGATCTGTCGCCTATGGTGTCCGGCACTCTTCAATCGCACGGCGCGCTCGATCGGCACGTGTCGCTGCGCGCGTGGTGGGGCAGCGGCCTCGGGCAAGCGCTCGTCGCCGCCGAATCGGAACTCATCGGCGAAGCGCTCGAGGATGTTTTTGGCTGGGAATTCCTGCAGATCGGCGCGTGGGGCGGGGAGCGCGAGCTGCTCGAGGGAGCGCGGACCCGACGGCAAGTGATCATCGCGCCGGGCTCGCTCGCCGAGGGCGCCGACATCATCGCGCGTCCCTCCCAGTTGCCCGTGCTGGGCGACTCCGTCGATGCGGTGCTCCTGCCGCACACGCTCGAGTTCGCGGCGGACCCGTACGCCATCGTGCGCGAGGTCGATCGCGTGCTGACGGGCGAGGGACAGCTGATCGTGCTCGGATTTCGCCCCTGGAGCTTGTGGGGTCTGCGGGCGCGCAGCGCGCGCGCGGGCTTTCCGCCCGGCATGCGGCGTCTCCTCTCCGAGCGCCGGGTGCGCGAATGGCTGGTGTTGCTCGGCTACGAGGTCGTTGCCGCGCGGCGGTATCTGTATCGCAGTCCGTGGCGCTCGGCGCCCGAGGCCAGCGCCGCGAACGCGCGGCTCTTGCGTCGCGGACTGTTGAATCCCGTGCCGCCCGGCGCGTTCCTGCTCAAAGCGCGCAAACGCGTGTACACGCTCACTCCGGTCCGCCAGCGCTTCCGGGAGAAGCCCGCGGTGCTCGGCGGTCTCGTGAAGCCCACGACCCGGCAGTCCACGCGGCAGGCTCTCCGCTGAAACTCGTCGAGATCTATACGGATGGGGCGTGCCGCGGCAATCCGGGACCGGGCGGCTGGGCGGCGGTGCTCTCGTGGGACGGGCAGGAGAAGGAGATCGCAGGCGCCGAGGCGCTCACGACGAACAACCGGATGGAGCTCACGGCGGTCATCCGGGCGCTCGAGGCCCTCAAGCGTCCGGTTGCCGCGCGTCTCTATACCGATTCCGAATACGTCCGCCGGGGCATCACTGAGTGGCTCCCGCGTTGGAAAGAGCGCGGATGGCGCACGGCCGACCGGCAGCCGGTCAAGAATCAGGATCTCTGGGTGCAGGTTGACAGGCTCGCGGCGAATCATCGAGTGGAGTGGCGCTGGGTGCCGGGGCACGCCGGAGTGCCGGGCAACGAGCGCGTGGACCGGCTCGCCAACCGAGCGATCGATTCCCTGACCGGCTAGAATGCCCGACCCATGCGGCAGATCGTCCTCGATACGGAAACCACCGGTCTCGAGCCCGGCCTCGGACATCGCATCATCGAGATCTGGTGCGTCGAGCTCGTCAACCGCCGGCCGACGGGGCGGCGCTTTCATCGCTATTTGAATCCGGAGCGCGACATCGACGAGGGGGCGCTCGCCGTCCACGGCATCACGCGCGAGGAGCTCGAGCGCGAGCCGCGTTTCGCGGAGATCGCCGAGGAGCTCATCGCCTTCATCCAAGGCGCCGAGCTCGTCATCCACAACGCCGAGTTCGATGTCGCCTTCCTGAATATGGAGCTTGGTCGCTCGCCCGGGGAGCCCCCCACGATCGGCTCGCTCTGCCAGGTGCTCGACTCGCTCGCGCTCGCGCGCGAGATCCATCCGGGCCAGCGCAACAGCCTCGATGCGCTCTGCAAGCGCTACAGCGTGGACAACTCGCGGCGCGAACTGCACGGCGCGCTGCTCGATGCCCAGCTCCTCGCCGAGGTCTATCTCGCGATGACGGGCGGCCAGGGTGCGCTCGCGCTGGGCGAGTCGGGAGCTGCCGCGCGCGTGGCCGAGGCGCGAGCGGTCCGCGTCGTCGTGCGTCCACCGGCGCCGCTTCGAGTCATCGAGGCGACCGAGGCGGAGCGGCTCGCGCACGAGGCCTTCCTCGACCTCATCGCGAAGAAGGCGGGTGTTTGCGTGTGGCGCGCGATCGAGCCTCAACCCGTTCAGCTGGCTGAGACCGCATGAAGGTGCTCGTCACCGGCGCGGCCGGATTCATCGGCTTCCACACCTCGAAACGGCTGCTCGCGCGGGGCGATGAGGTCGTCGGGCTCGACAATCTCAACCCGTATTACGATGTGACCCTGAAGCACGCGCGCCTCGAGCAGCTCAAGCAGGCGCCGGGTTTCCGCTTTGCGCAGATCGATCTCGAGGATCAGACCGCGATGACGGAGCTCTTCCGGCGCGAGCGGTTCGCGCGGGTCGTGCATCTCGCAGCGCAGGCGGGCGTACGCTACTCGCTCGAGGCGCCCCACACGTACGTCGCGAGCAACGTGACGGGGACGCTGAACGTGCTCGAGGGCTGCCGGCACAACGGCGTCGAGCACCTGGTCTACGCCTCGACGAGCTCGGTCTACGGGGCGAACACGAACATGCCGTTCTCCGCACACCGCATCGCCGATCACCCGCTATCGCTCTACGCCGCGACGAAGCGTGCGAACGAGCTCATGGCACACAACTACTCGGCGCTATTCAAGATTCCGACGACCGGGCTGCGCTTCTTCACGGTCTACGGTCCGTGGGGACGCCCGGACATGGCGCTCTTTCTCTTCACGCGCAACATCCTCGAAGGCAAGCCGATCGATGTCTTCAACCACGGCCACCATCGGCGCGACTTCACCTACGTCGAGGACATTGCGGAAGGCGTCGTACGCGCGCTCGACCGTCCGGCACAGCCGGACGCGGGCTGGAACAGCAATGATCCGGACCCGGCGACGAGCCGCGCGCCGTTCCGCCTGTACAACATCGGGAACCACCAGCCCGTCGAACTGATGCGCTACATCGAGCTGATCGAGGAGTGCCTGGGGCGCAAGGCCGAGAAGAACTTCCTGCCCCTGCAGCTCGGGGATGTGCCGGAGACGTTCGCCGACATCACGGACCTCGTGACCGATGTCGGTTATCGTCCTGCGACCCCCGTCGAGGTGGGTGTGCGCCGCTTCATCGACTGGTACTGCGAGTACTACGGGCAGCGGCGTTGACCCGAAGCGAATCGGGAGAACGTCAGGTCGCGGCTATCTCGAGTCGCCTCTCGATGCGCTCGAGCCGGTCATTCACGCGGTCGTACCGAGCGTGCTGCGTCACCACCTCACCGTAGAGGTCGGCGACCTCGCGGCGTAAGGTGGCAACCGCCGTTTCCAGACCGGTGAGGCGCGCCACGATCTCGCGGTCTCGCTCGCGCGATGGTGCCTGCTCCGCCTGGATTGCGCGGAGCATAGGGATGATCAGGTCGTCGATTGACGCGCTCATGGGATCACTGTAAGACAACCGGCAAGAGGCCTCAACGGGCAAGTGGAATGCTGCAACCCAGGAGCGCGTGCAAGTCGTTGAAGGTCAAGAATATGCATGCAGCGCATCCAGAGACGTGGCTACAATTCGCGGTTTAACCGTACCGAGGATGTCAATGGCGCTTGCCGAGTGTGGGCCCCCCGCGCGCATGGAGGTGCCGCTGCTCGACCTGAAACTCCAATATCAGGTGCTCCGCGGCGAGATCGAGGCAGCCATCAAGGAGGTGTGCGCGAGCCAGGCGTTCATTCTCGGACCCGCCGTGAAGGCGCTCGAGCGGCAGATCGCCGCATACAGCGGGTGCCGCCATGGGATCGGCATCTCCTCGGGAACCGACGCGCTCCTCGTCGCCCTCATGGCGCTCGGCATCGGGCCAGAGGATGAGGTCGTGACGAGCCCCTACACGTTCTTCGCGACCGGCGGGACGATCGCCCGCGTCGGGGCGCGGCCGCTCTTCTGTGATATCGACCCTGCCACATTCAACATCGACCCGGCAGCTGTGCGACGGCTGGTTGCAGAGCGGTGTGAGATTAAGCAGGGCGCGCTGCGCAATCGCGCGACCGGCGCACGCATCGCGGGGTTGATGCCCGTGCACCTCTACGGGCAGGTGGCCGACATGACCCCGCTCGTCGCGATCGCCCGCGAGCACTCGTTGCCCATCATCGAGGATGCCGCCCAGGCGATCGGTGCGGAGGATGGGGACGGGCGCCGCGCCGGCTCGATCGGCGATATCGGGTGCTTGTCGTTCTTTCCGACCAAGAATCTCGGCGCCTTCGGGGATGCGGGCATGTGCGTGACGAGCGACGCCGGGCTCGCCGAGCGGCTTGGGATTCTGCGTGTGCATGGCGGCAAGCCCAAGTACTACCACGCCTTCATCGGCGGCAATTTCCGGATCGACGAGCTGCAGGCGGCGGTGCTCAACGTGAAATTCCCGCACCTCGATGCCTGGAGTGCCGCGCGGCGGCGCAACGCGGCGTTCTACGATCGCGCCTTCGCCGCGGCCGGGCTGGGAGAGAGCCTCGCGACCCCCGCGCCGGCACCCTCCGGCCGCCACATTTACAACCAGTACGTGGTGCGTGCGCGAGATCGGGACGCACTCCGCGCGTATCTTGCGGAACGCGGTGTCGGTACCGAAATCTATTACCCCGTGCCGCTCCACCTGCAACGGTGCTTCGCCTACCTCGAGCACCACGCCGGGGACTTCCCGGAGGCCGAGCGCGCGGCACGCGAGACGCTCGCACTGCCGATCTACCCGGAGCTCAGCGAACGTCAGCTGCGGTACGTGGTGGATACAATCGCTGATTTCTACCGGTCGGGCTGACCGAGGGCGGAGGGATCATGGCGACCGACATACAGGGACCGACCTTCACACCGGCACCGCGGACGCCCGGTCAGCGCGTCGAGCCCGCAGCAGGACCTTGCGATCGCGAGCTGCCTCGCGCAGGCGGAGGCGTTCATGACGGGCCAGCCGGCGGCGGCTTGCGTCGATGATACGGCCGCCCCAATGAGCCGATTCCAACAGGTTTCCTGATGCGACCTACCTTGAGTGGGCGACGGTGGGTGTGGCTCGCGCTGGCGGCGTTTCTCGCGCTGCTGCCGGGGGTGGGCTCCTACGCGCAGGATCTCGGCTCCGGGTCCGGTTCTGACCTGCTCGACCTGTTTCGCAACATGTCCTCTTCGCAGCAGCAGCAGATCCTGCGGCAGCTCGGAGGCGGCCAGCTCGGGGGCGGAGGTGGGTTCGGAAACCTCGGACAGCAGCGCTTTGGGGAGGAAGAGCCGCAGAACGAGAATCGCCGCCCCAGAGAGAACGAGGAAGCGACTCAGCCCCGGATGCCGCTGTTCAAAGGCGAGGATTACGTCATCGTCGAGGTGGACACGAAGCCGCTGCCTCCGCGGCCGACGGACACGGCCGAGCTGTACCAGATGCTCGCAGCCAATCCCGGGCAACAGGGTATGATAGGCGGTCTCTCGCCCGCTCAGCTTCAATCCCAAGCGCAGCTGCAGCAGCTGCTGCAGCAGCAGACGGCTCAGCAGCAGCAGATTCAGCAGCTGCAGCAGCAGACACCTACAGCCGAACCGACTGTAACACCTGAGGAGCAGGCGCGGCTCAGCCAACTCGTCGATCTGATCCGCTCGCGAAATCCCTATCAGCTCACGCGCGACGGGGTGCTCGACTTGCCCGGCTTTGCGCCGATACCGCTCGCAGGATTGACTGAAGCGCAGGCGACTCTTCGCCTGGAAGTCGACCCGGCGCTGCAAGGCCTGCACTTCCGGCTGACACGACTGCCGCTCAAGAAAACGGGCGTCGAAGGCTTGCAGCCTTTCGGATACGACCTGTTCGCGAGGGCACCGTCGACCTTCGCCCCCCTCACCGACATTCCAGTCCCTTCCGATTACATCGTGGGACCGGGCGATGAGCTCGATGTGCAGCTCTACGGGAATCAGAACCGCGAGCTCGTGTTATTCGTTCAGCGCGATGGTCGGGTCAATTTCCCGCAGCTCGGTCCGATCAACGTGGGCGGACAACGCTTCACCGACGTCAAGCGAAATCTGGAGGATCGCGTTGCCCGTCAGTTGATCGGTGTACGGGCCAGCGTCTCGATGGGCGAGACGCGGGCGATTCGGGTTTTCATCCTGGGCGACGCCTACGAGCCGGGTTCTTACACGATCAGCGGCCTTGGCACGATCACCTCCGCGTTGTATGCGGCGGGCGGCCTGAAGAAGATCGGCTCGCTTCGTGACGTTCAGCTCAAGCGCAACGGCGCCGTGGTGCGCCACTTGGACCTCTACGACCTGCTCATTCACGGCGACAACGCCAATGATGCGAAGCTGCTGCCCGGCGACGTCGTGTTCATTCCGCCGATCGGACGCACAGCGGCGATCGATGGTGAGGTCCAGCGGCCGGCGATTTATGAGCTCAAGACCGAATCGACCGTCGGCGATTTGGTGCGCCTCGCAGGTGGCCTCACGCCGAATGCGGAGTCGACGGGCTGGCTCACGCGAATCGATGAACGCCAGCGTCGAGTCGTTCTGAAGGTGGATCTCACGACCCGCGCGGGGCAGTCGATGCCGCTGCAGAACGGGGATTATCTGCGGGTCCCACGGCTGCGTCCGACACTCGATTCGGCGGTGATGCTGCAGGGGCACGTCTTCACGCCGGGTGCGATGGCCTACCGGGCCGGTATGCGCCTCACGGACGTGATCCCGTCGGTCGAACAGCTGAAGCCAAACGCGGACCTGCACTATGTGCTGATCCGCCGCGAGCTGCCTCCCGATCGGCGCATCGCGGTGTTCTCCGCCGACCTGGGCAAGGCGCTCGCCTCGCCCGATTCGCCCAGCAACATCACGCTGATGCCGCGCGATCGGATCCTCGTCTTCGATCTTCAGTCGGGCCGCGACCGTATTATTCAGCCCCTGCTCGAGGAGTTGCGCCTGCAGTCATCGCTCGATCGGCCGGCCGGAGTGGTGAGCGTGCAGGGCCAGGTGAAAGTGCCCGGGCAATATCCGCTCGAGCCGGGAATGCGCGTGAGCGATCTCATCCGTGCGGGCGGCGGACTAACGGATGCCGCCTACGGCGGCACGGCGGAGCTTACTCGCTATACCGTCGTGCACGGGGATACCCGCCAGACGAAGCTCATCTCGATCGACCTGTCGGCTCTGATGCGCGGTGATCGCGTGGCCGATCTCGAGCTTCAGCCGTTCGATACCCTCAGCATCAAGGAGGTCTCGCAGTGGAGCGAGCAGGAGCAGATCACTCTGGAGGGCGAGGTTCGCTTCCCGGGCGTCTATACAATCCGGCAGGGCGAGACGCTCAAGATGGTGCTGCTGAGGGCCGGGGGCCTGACCAAGTATGCCTTCCCCCAGGGAAGCGTGTTCACGCGCGAGGAACTGAGGCGACGGGAGCAGGAGCAGCTCGACACCCTCGCCCAGCGCACCCAGACCGATCTTGCGACGATGGCGCTGCAGGCCGTCGCGGGGAGCGCCATAAGCGCCAACGGCGGGGGCGCGAACGCGGGAGCCAGCGCCATTGCCGTGGGGCAAGGCCTCATCAATCAGCTCAAGGCGACCAAGGCGGTCGGACGGCTGGTCATCGATCTTCCGCGAATCATGCGGCAGCCCGTTCACTCGCCGTATGACGTGGTGCTCCGGAACGGGGATCGGCTGGCCGTGCCGAAGTTCCAGCAGGAAGTCACGGTCATCGGCGAGGTACAGAGCACAACCTCGCATCTTTATAGACCGGGTCTCTCGCGCGACGGCTACATCGAGCTGAGCGGCGGCATGACGCGCCAGGCGGATGCGCGGCACATCTACGTGGTGCGCGCGAACGGCAGCGTCGTGGCGAATGCAGGGCACTTCTGGTTCCGCTCGCCGAACATCGACATTCGCGCGGGCGATACCATCGTCGTGCCGCTCAACACGGAGAAGCTGCCGCCGTTGCCCGAATGGCAGGCCGTGACCGCCATTCTGTACAACTTGGCGGTCGCATCCGCGGCGATCCATACGTTCGGTGTGCTATGAGCCTGAAAGGGATCATTCTCGCCGGCGGCGCCGGAACGCGCCTTCACCCAGTCACGATCGGGGTCAGCAAGCAACTGCTGCCAATCTATGACAAGCCGATGATCTATTACCCGCTCTGCACGCTGATGCTCGCGGGTATACGCGAGATTCTACTCATTTCCACACCGGCCGACCTGCCCCATTATCAGCGCCTGCTGAGTGATGGAAGCAAGTGGGGAGTCTCGCTTTCGTATGCGGAACAGCCGCGCCCCGAGGGGCTCGCTCAAGCGTTCATCATCGGGAAGGGATTCATCGGGCGCCAGCGTGTCGCTCTCGTGCTCGGGGATAATGTCTTCTACGGCCATGGACTGCCGGAGCAGCTGCGAGCGGCGGCGGAGCGCGACACCGGCGCGACCGTGTTCGCGTACCGCGTGCGCGACCCGGAGCGCTACGGCGTCATCCTTTTCGATGAACACGGCCGAGCCGTCGACATCGAAGAGAAGCCCCTTCGGCCCAAGTCTCATTACGCGGTGACCGGGCTGTACTTCTACGATCACGACGTGATCGATATCGCTGCGGGGCTGCGGCCATCCGCTCGCGGTGAGCTCGAGATCACCGACGTGAATCGCGCTTACCTGAAGCGGGGCACGCTCGGAGTCGAGATACTCGGCCGTGGAATCGCCTGGCTCGACACCGGAACTCACGAATCCCTGCTCGCGGCGTCCATGTTCATCGAGGCGATCGAAAAGCGGCAGGGGCTGAAGATATCCTGTCCAGAGGAGATCGCATTCCGTGCGGGCTATATCGACGCCGCGCAACTCGAGCGGCTCTCGCTTCCGCTCGCGCAAACCCCCTACGGCGAATATCTCCTTGAAATTCTCCGTGGACAAGTCTGAATGGAATTCGAGCGCTGCGCGATCCCCGACGTGATCCTCGTGCGGCCACGCGTTGTTGCGGATGTTCGCGGACATTTCTTCGAGAGCTGGCAGGCGCGCAACTTCGCCGCTGCCGGCATCGATGTGCGATTCGTGCAAGATAACGAGAACCTCTCCAAGCGGCATGTGCTGCGCGGGCTGCATTATCAGCTGGAGCGTCCGCAGGGCAAGCTCGTGCGCGTGGTCACGGGGACTGTCTTCGACGTCGCTGTCGATCTTCGCCGCAGCTCGCCGACTTTCGGCAAATGGGTCGGCATGGTCCTGTCGCAGGAGAATCACCACGCGCTGTGGGTACCGCCGGGCTTCGCGCACGGCTTTCTCGTTATGAGCGAGTCCGCGCACTTCCTCTACAAATGCACGGACTTCTACGCGCCGGAAGACGAGCGGGCGATTCGCTGGGACGACGCGCAGCTCGCCATCGAGTGGCCGCTCGTCGCGGGCGCCTCGCCGGTCCTCTCGAAGAGAGACGAGGCGGCGGTGGAGCTCCATCGTGCGCAGTGCTATCCGTGAAGGTTCTCCTCGCGGGCGCGAGCGGCCAGCTCGGGCGGGCGCTGCTGTCGAGCAAGCCGTCGGATATGGATGTCATTGTGCCTTTACGCAGTGACCTCGACCTCCTCGACGCGCGGCGCATCTCGGCCGAGATTCGGCGCCATAAGCCGCATCTCGTCATCAACGCCGCCGCCTTTACCGCAGTCGACCGCGCAGAGAGCGAGCGCGATACAGCGTTCCGAGTGAATGCCGACGGGCCGCAGCATCTCGCATCCGCGGCTGATGAAGCCGGCGCGCGCTTGGTTCAGATCTCGACGGATTATGTGTTCGACGGGAAATCAGCAGTACCCTACGCACCGGATGCAAGGCCAAATCCGCTGAGCGTGTACGGCGCCAGCAAGCTCGCGGGTGAGCAGCGGGTGTTGCAGACTCTCGGCTCGAGGGCAGTCGTGCTGCGCACCTCATGGCTGTACGCGGCGCACGGCTCGAACTTCCTGCTGACTATGCTGCGCGTGATGGCGGAACGGCGATCCGTGCGCGTGGTAACCGACCAGATCGGCACCCCCACTGCGGCGGCATCGGTAGCGGGGGCCATCTGGTTGATCGCAAGGCGGCCCGAGGTGCGCGGTATTCAGCACTGGACGGATTCGGGAGTGGCGAGCTGGTATGACTTCGCCGTCGCCATCGCGGAGGAAGCGTCGCTAGTGGGACTGATTCCGGAGGGTGTCGAGGTGCAGCCGATTGGGACGGATGACTATCCGACGCCGGCGCGACGGCCGAGCTACAGTGTTCTGGACAAGCGCCTGTCTATAGCCTCGCTGCAGCGCGTTCCCGCGCACTGGAGAGTGAGCCTACGCAGTGTCCTGAGGGAGATAAGCCGTGCATAGGCTCCTCGTGACCGGGGGTGCGGGGTTCATCGGCACGAACTTCGTGCATTATCGGCTGCGAGAGCATCCGGATGATCGGCTCGTGGTCCTCGATGCGCTGACGTATGCCGGCAATTTCGCGAACCTGAATCTCGTGAAGGGCCTGCCCCAGCTGCGGCTCGTACACGGCGATATCTGCGATCGAGCCCTCGTGGAGGAGGTGATGCGCGCGGAGCAGATCGACACGATCGTGCACTTCGCGGCTGAATCGCACGTCGATCGCTCCATCGCGAGCCCGGAGGTCTTCATCCGCACCAATGTCCTCGGCACTCACGCGCTGCTCGACGTATCTCGCAAGCTGTGGCTCCGCGAGCGATTCGCGGCCGATCACCGGTTTCATCACATCTCGACCGACGAGGTTTACGGCTCTCTCGGGGCCGATGACCCTGCATTCAGTGAGGATCGCCCGTACTCGCCCAATTCCCCCTACGCCGCGAGCAAGGCGGCCTCGGATCACCTCGTGCGCGCGTACCATCACACGTACGGGCTGCGCACGACGATCAGCAATTGTTCGAACAATTATGGTCCATTTCAATTCCCGGAAAAGTTGATCCCGCTTCTGATCACGAACATCCTCTCGGGTCGCCCCCTCCCGATCTACGGGGATGGCCGCAACGTGCGCGATTGGCTGCACGTGAACGATCACTGCCGCGGCATTGACCTGATCCTCTCGCATGGGCGAGTTGGCGAAGTGTACAACGTCGGAGGTCGATCGGAATGCGAGAACTTGCAGCTCGCTCGACTCCTTTGCGAGACAGCCGATGAGATCTTCCGCCGTCGTCCCGAGCTACAGGCGCGATTCGCATCCGCGCCAGCCGCGAGAGGCGAACCGAGCGCAGCGTTGATCCGATTCGTCGCGGATCGTCCCGGACATGACCGCCGTTACGCAATCGATTGCGCGAAGATCGAGCGGCAGCTGCACTTCGCGCTCTCGACGGACCTGCGCAGCGGACTTCGCGCCACGCTCGAATGGTATATCGAGAACGAAACGTGGGTGGAATCGGCCACGAAGGGAGCCTATCGCGATTGGATCGAGGAGCGATACGGGCAAGGTGCCTCGACGACCTCGCCAGCCGGGACGTGATTTGGCATGTCGGGTTATCACACGAGCTCGCCCGCAGCTATCGAATCTCCACGTACGACAGATTCTTGACTCTTTCCCACTGGTCGACTGCCGAGCTTCCGGTCCAGCGATTGCACAAGAGGCACTCGCGATACGCGCCGCGGGCGTCGAGCGCGGGCGCGGGGTGGTCCTCGCGGACGAAGAATGCGTTGACACCTGAAGCGGAGACGGCGACGAGCTTCATGCCGTATCGGGAGCACAGGGTCGCGAGCGCAGCCAGTGATGCTCCGTGATAAAGTCCGCTCGAGTGCTTGGCAAATCGGTCGAAGGCGGGATCGTAGGGCACCGTGATGGACCGCTGCCCGAGGCTCGCGTTGTATTCCACCGCGGCGACGTGCGGCCTCGTAGGCAAAAGCGCCTCGAGGAACCAATAGTCGTTCCCGTCCACATCGATCGAAAGCACCCAGAGGTTCGGAAACGCATTTCGAATGACGTCGAGGTTTTCTAGCGTGAGGAAGCGCTGCTCCACGCGAAGCCGGCGCGGAAAAATCCACCGCGCGTGGCGTACGGTACGCGCGTTGCCGTCGATGAGAAGTCCTCTGAAATCGTCCAGCCGGATGCAGTTGTATTCGATCGGGTGAAAGCCGAACTCTACGAAAGTCTTTGGTACGCCCCGCGTGAGTCTCGCGAGGACCTCGGTTTCGTTGGACTGGCTCCTCCGTTCGATGAGCGCTTTCGCCACCCGGTATGCGGTTCCGAGCATTTCTTCGCATCCCACGCCGATTCGGACAGCGATCTTAGCATCAGCCGGAACCCCCGGACGACGCATGAATCCGAAGCGTGCGGGCCGGTCGATTGCCGGTCCGCTGATTCCTCCCTAGAATCCCTTGCCACAGCAGGAGCATTGCGCGTCTTATGAAGAGGGCTCTGATCACGGGAATCACCGGGCAGGACGGCGCCTATCTTGCCGAGTTCTTGCTCGGCAAGGGATACGAGGTTCATGGCATCAAGCGCCGGGCTTCTTCACTCAACACGGAGCGTATCGATCACCTGTACCAGGACCCGCACGAGCGCGGCGTGCGCATGCGGCTGCACTATGGCGACCTGACGGATGCGACCAATCTCATCCGGATCGTCCAGCAGGTGCAACCGGAGGAGATTTATAATCTCGCGGCGCAGAGCCATGTTGCGGTTTCTTTCGAGACGCCCGAGTACACGGCGAATGCGGACGCGCTTGGGACGTTGCGGATTCTCGAGGCAATCCGGATCTTGGGGCTCGGACGCAAGACTCGTTTCTACCAGGCTTCCACCTCCGAAATGTTCGGCAAAGCGCAGGAGACGCCTCAGCGCGAGACAACGCCCTTTTATCCTCGCTCTCCTTATGGCGCTGCGAAGGTCTACGCCCATTGGATCACCGTCAATTACCGCGAGGCATACGAGATTTACGCCTGCAGCGGGATTCTTTTCAATCATGAGTCGCCCATCCGTGGCGAAACGTTTGTCACGCGAAAGATCACCAGGGCGCTCACGCGCATCCATGAAGGGCTGGAGAGTTGCCTGTATCTCGGAAACCTCGATTCGCTGCGGGATTGGGGTCATGCGCGGGATTACGTCGTTGCGCAGTGGCTGATGCTCCAGCAGCAGGTCCCGGAGGACTTCGTCATCGCGACCGGCGAGCAGCATTCGGTGCGCGAATTCGTTACGGAGGTTGCGCGGCGCCTCGAGATGCAGATCGAATGGCGCGGGAGGGGCGCGGATGAGCATGGGGTGGACATTCGAAACGGCCGCACGATTGTCGAGGTCGATCCGCGATATCTGCGGCCGACCGAAGTCGGCACACTGCTCGGCGATGCGTCGAAGGCCCGCGCGAAGCTCGGCTGGAAGCCGGAGCACACGTTCGACGACCTCGTGGATGAGATGGTGCGCGAAGACCTGCAGCTCGCGAAGCGCGACGCGACTGTCGCGCGTGAAGGCTTCAAGACTTATCGGTATCGCGAGTGACCCCCGACGCTTCTATCTTCGTTGCCGGCCACCGTGGACTCGTTGGATCGGCGATCGTGAGGGCACTCGGTGCAGCCGGATTCGCCCGGCTCGTTGTGCGCGACCGCAGCGAGCTCGATCTGCGCGATCAGGCGTCGGTAAACGCGTTCTTCGCGTGTGCGCGACCGCAGTTCGTGTTCCTCGCTGCGGCGCGCGTCGGCGGAATCCTGGCTAACCATTCATATCCCGCCGAATTCCTGCGTGACAACCTTGCGATCGAAACGAACCTCGTCGATGCAGCTTATCGCCACGGGACGGAGAAACTGCTCTTCCTTGGGTCGAGCTGCATTTATCCGAAGCACGCTCCGCAGCCCATTCCCGAAGAGTGCCTGCTGAGCGGACCGCTCGAGCCCACCAACGAATGGTATTCGATCGCAAAGATCGCCGGACTCAAGATGTGCCAGGCGTACCGTCGGCAGTACGGTTTTCGGGCGATTTCGGCGATGCCGACCAACCTTTACGGGCCCGGTGACAACTTCAGCCTGCGGGGCTCCCACGTTCTGCCGGCGCTGATCCGAAAGTTGCACGAAGCCAAGGAGCGCGGGGCGCCCGAAGTGGAGATTTGGGGCACCGGGAATCCGCGTCGGGAGTTTCTGCACGTCGATGATCTTGCGAACGCGTGCTTGTTTCTTATGGAGGGGTACGACGAGGAAAGGCCGATCAACGTCGGTTGGGGAGCTGACATATCGATAGCGGAGCTCGCCGCGCTGGTGGCGAGGATCGTCGGATACAGCGGCGCGCGGAGATTCAATCCGGCAATGCCGGATGGCACGCCCCGCAAACTGCTCGATACGAGCCGCCTCAAAGCCCTCGGGTGGGCGCCGCGAATATCCCTCGAAGCGGGCATCGCCGACACGTACGAGTGGTTCATGCGAAACCGGATCCGGCTGCGGGACTGATGAACCCATGCTGAAGAGAATCGTGGCCAAACTCACTTCGTACTCTGCAACATTCGCACTGAACCGATCGGCAAGAAAGGGCTATTTCCACCAAACGGGCTGGACGAGAAGCTTCCGGCGCAAGCAATCGGTCGATGCGCGGGGCGAACCGCTTCCGTGGTTCACTTATCCAGCCATAGCGTTTCTCGAACCCAGGCTGGACAAGAACATGCTGGTATTCGAATACGGATGTGGCAATTCGACGCTCTGGTGGTGCGCGCATACGGGGAAGGTATGCGCGGTGGAGCACGACCGATCCTGGCTCGAGCGGATTCGGCGCGCCTTGCCGCAGAATGGGGAGATTATCCACATCCCTGGCGATGACCGCCGGTACGCCGCGCAGATCGGCAGCCATGGCGGGGAGTTCCATATCGTGGTAATAGACGGGGAGGCCCGACTGGAATGCGCGAGAAGCTGCCTCCCAGCGCTACGGCCCGACGGTGTGATCATTTGGGATAACAGCGAGCGGCCTCCGTACCAGTCCGGACTCGACTTCCTGGCACAAAGAGGGTTTCGCCGGCTCGACTTCTTCGGTATGGGGCCGATCAATCCTTACGCCTGGTGCACGTCGGTATTGTACAGATCGGGCAACAACTGCCTGCGGCTGTGAGAGCCCGCGGGTAGCCGAAGAGCGCTCGTGTCTTGAGCGGGATCCATTCCGTGCTGTACCGATCCGCGATGCGGTGCTTGCTCCGGATGAAGACGGCGGCTCGCGTGCGCCTCGGTCATCCCAGCTATTCTCAGGAGGGCGAAGATCGCATTCTTTCGCGGATTTTCGATGGTCAGAGGACCGGCTTCTACGTCGACATCGGATCGCATCACCCTTTCCGATTCTCGAACACCTATCTCTTCTACCGTCGCGGATGGCGCGGCATCAATATCGACGCGATGCCCGGATCGATGGTCGTGTTCAAAAGGCATCGACAGCGCGACATCAATCTGGAGATGGGAATAGCGAGCAGCGCGGGACAGAGCATCTTCTTTCTCTTCAAAGAACCCGCTTTCAATACCTTCGACCGCGCGCTCGCCCAAAAGCGCGTGTCCGACGGTTGTGCGCTGCTCGGCGAGAGGATAGTGGAGGTGCGCCCATTGAGAGAGGTGCTCGACCGATACCTCGACCCTCATCAGCGCATAGATTTCATGTCCATTGACGTCGAAGGACTAGATTTGAGCGTGCTCGAATCTAATGACTGGTTCCGGTTTCGCCCGCACTTCCTCATGGTCGAATCGCTGCAAGCCGGCGAACGTCCGATCGCGGAGGACGAGGTGGGTCGGTTCTTACGCTCGATCGGCTACGTGTACTTCGGCAAGACGGTCAACACGACCTTTTATCGGGACTCACACTTCGGGCCCGCAACCGTGGCGGCTCGCGAGCGAGATTGACAGTCGGCGGCGCGCGAAATAAGCTACCTGCGTTCATGTAATGAACGCACGCAGTCATCATGGCGGACGACGAAACTCACTACCAGGTTCTGCGCCTGCTCGACGGCAATCCACGGCTGAGCCAGCGAGATGTAGCGCGCGCCCTCGGGCTGAGCGTCGGAAAGATCAACTTCTGCATCAGGGCGCTCGTCGGAAAGGGCTGGGTGAAGGCGATCAATTTCAAGAACAGTCGGAAGAGGGCGGCTTACATGTACCTGCTGACCCCACGCGGAATCGAGCACAAGGCACGGCTGACGCTTCGGTTCCTGCAGCGCAAGGTTCGCGAGTACGAGGCTCTCAGGGCCGAGATCGAACAGCTGCGGCTGGAAATCGATGGGCGCGAGTAGCGAGCGGCGCGAGCGGGACGACAGCTGCCATGTTCGGCCGCGATTTCTTGGCGAGATACAAACGCGGCCACGTCGTTGCGTACAAGGTTGCCAGGAGCACCTTTTGGCAGATCGGGGAGAAGGTGCTGCGAATGGTGGCGACTCTCGTAGTGGGCGTGTGGGTGGCCCGCTATCTGGGTCCGGCGCGATTCGGGCTGTTAAATTACGCGATCGCATTCGTTGCCCTGTTCACGTTCCTTGCCGATGTCGGTTTGCAGGCGGTCGTCGTCCGAGACCTGGTGAGGCGACCGGAGGACAGGCCGGGTATTGTTGCGAGCGCCATGACCGTCAGGCTGCTGGGGGCCTCCCTCGCGATCGGCACCACGTCCGGGGCGATCTGGGCGCTGAGGCCGCACGACGCTGCAGCTCGTCTCATGGTGCTCGTGATCGCGCTGGGGCTGATTCCGCAGGCATGGGACATCATCGACTACGACTATCAGTCGCGCTTGAATCCGCGGCCGGTGGTTCTGGCACGGACGTGCAGCTTGATCGCATTCTCGCTCGGACGAATCGCATTGATCGTCACGAACGCGCAACTGGTTTGGTTCGCGTGGGCAGTAGCCGGAGAGGCTGCGCTCTCGGCACTGCTCCTGCGCTGGCGATTCCGGGGGGCACTGCCTCGCTTCGGGCTCGCGCATGCTACGTGGCGAGAGATGCGGCGGCTCTTGAGCGAGAGTTGGCCGGTTGCGATCTCGGGTCTGTCTGCGACTCTTTACATGCGCATCGATCAGATCATGCTCGGGCAGATGCTCGGCGATCGTGCGGTCGGGGTCTATTCGGCGGCCGTGCGAGTCTCCGAGTCATGGTATTTCCTTCCGATGGCGATGGTCGCAGCTGCGGCCCCGGCGCTTACCGCCGCTCACCGAGTCTCGGAAGCGACTTATCGGCGCAAGTTGCTCTCGGTCATGCGGGTGCTCGTATGGATATCGATTCTCGCGGCATGCATCCTTCACTTCGCGTCGCGCCGGATCGTGGGGCTGTTGTATGGCGCCGCATATCATCAGGCAGCCGAGGTACTCGCGATTCACGCCTGGGCGGGAGTCTTCGTCAGCATGGGGCTCGCCTCCGGCTCGTGGTTCGTCAACGTCGGTCTACTCAGATTGCGAATGATCAATACGCTGATCGGCGCGGCCGCGAACATTCTATTGAACTTCATCGTCATCCCGCGGTACGGGGTGATCGGTGCGGCGTTCGCGACGCTGGTCAGCTACTGCCTCGCCGGGTTCGTGCTGAATGCAGCGGCTGCTCCGTCGCGTCCTGCCTTCGTGTTGCAGCTCAGATCATTGGTGTTCCGATGACCTCGCGAGGCCTGCTTTGCGGCCCGGCCGTCCCGGAGAGAACATGAGCGGAGCCTCTTTCAAACCGGTCAGCGATGAGACCACTCTGAGAGGACTGGTCGAGGTCCTCTGGAAAAGCCGGTGGCTCGTCGTTTCGATTACGGCGGCATTCATCGTCGTCATTGCGGCCATCGCCTTTTCACTGCCTCGCCAATACGTCGCGACGGTGGTTCTGGCGCCCGCGAACAACCGATCCGGCAACGGTTTCGGGCTGGGGCTCGCAAGCTCCGCGTTGTCCGAAATCGGTGGGCTGGCATCGCTCGCCAATATTCAGCTTCCAGGTTCCACGGACCGCGAGGTTGCACTCGAAACCTTGAAATCCGACGTTCTTGCGAGGGACTACATAGAGCAGCACAAATTGCGGCCGGTCTTGTTCCACGACACATGGGACGCAGCGCGCGGGAGGTGGAAGGTCACTGATTCCAAAGATATCCCGACGCTCTGGCAAGCCACTCAGAAATTCGCCGGCAGGGTGAGGAACGTTTCGGAGGATACGCGCAGTGGGCTCATCACCCTGACTATCACGTGGACCGATCCAAGAATTGCCGCCGAATGGGCCAACGGGCTCGTGAAGCTCGCAAATGACTATCTCCGCGACAAGGCGATTAGGCGGAGCGAGCGCAATATTGCATACCTGAATCAGCAAGCGTCGAAGACTGATGTGGCGCAAATACGCGCGGCGCTGTACACGATCCTCGAAAGTGAGCTCAGAAACGAGATGCTGGCGCGAGGCACGGACGAATACGCATTGAACGTCCTCGATCCGGCTGTGGCGCCGGAGCGCCCCTCTTATCCGAGGCGCATGGTATGGTTGCTCGCTGCCGCGTTGAGCGGGTTCTTTGTCGCGGTTTTCGTGGCGCTGGCGCGTAAGGCATGGCAAGACTCGGCTTCCGAGGAGCCCGCGCATCCGGACAAGCCGGTCGCTCGCGCGGTAGCCGATCTGCGATAGGCGCGGTATGCCGTTTCGGCACGTACTCAAAGCGTTGCTGCATCGTGCAGGGGTCGATGTGGTGCGGTTCACTCCGGGCTCCTCCGAAGGAGCGCGAGTCGCGGCGATGATGAGAGCTCACCGGGTCGACGTGGTGTTCGATATCGGCGCGAATTCCGGGCAGTACGGCAGGACGCTGCGAGTCGGCGGATACGAGGGGAGAATAGTGTCGTTCGAGCCCTCGACCGCGGCGCGCTGCGAGCTCGTGAAAACGGCGAAACGTGATCGCAAGTGGGATATCGCGGAGCAGATGGCGCTTGGGAGCGAGGACAATAGGCTCGAGCTGCATATCTCGGGGAATTCCGTCAGCAGTTCCTTGTTGCCCATGGCGGAACTGCATCTCTCGGCAGCGCCAGCGTCCGCGTACGTGGGCAGCGAGACGGTACCGGTCCGGAGGCTGGATGACATCGCTAAGGAGTACCTGCGGCCGGAGAGCATTCCGTTCATGAAAATCGATACGCAGGGATACGAGGCGAAGGTGCTGCGCGGCGCAAGCGCCACCCTAGACCGGATGGCCGGCGTTCAGCTGGAACTGTCGCTCGTCCCTCTGTACGTAGGGCAGAGCACGTACGAGGAGTTGACGGAGCAGCTCAAGCAGCGAGGATTCGCACTCTGGGGTCTGTCTCCGGCTTTCGTCGATCCGCGCACCGGCCGGTTGTTGCAAGTCGATGCAGCGTTCTTCCGCGACTGAAAGCGTTGGGGGCTCGATCGCTCGGCCGTTGGTCAGAGTGTACGCGTTCGCCATCGCGATTCTCCTGCCGCTCGATTGGTTTGCGCCTACCGGCCACCTATTGCACGAGTTCGGGGCGAAACCCGCTACAGCGCTGCTCACACTCGGAGGAATGGCGGGCTTTGCGCTGCTGCCACCACGGAGGCTGAGCCCGAGCCTTATCGAGCGCAGTGCGGTACTTTTTTTTGCCGCATGGCTTGCTCTCGGATTCACGGCTGCTCTGCTCAATTTCATCATGGGATGGTCCACCTGGAATGATTTGCGCACACCGGTCACTCAGCTGGTCAATCAATCGTCGCTCGTCGTGTGCTGCGCGATCGCGATCATCGGGAACGCACGCCTAGCTCGCGCGCATCCGATTGCCGAGCTCCTCGGCCGATACGTGCCGCTCGCGACAGTCTTTCAGCTGACTATCTTCGCGCTCGAGGCCTTTGGCGCGCTATCCAGTTCGTCCTTGCCTCTGTCCCTGTTCCGGGCGGTCGAGCGCGAAGGCTTCAACCGTCCGAGCGGCCTATTCAGCGAGCCATCGTACTTTGGTACGTTTGCGGCATTGTACGGAAGCAGTCTTTTGTGCCTGCCGGCTCGAGGCACGAAGCGCCTCGCCTACATCGCTCTCGCCGCAACGCTCTACGTCTCATCGGTGCTCATTGGGGCGAAGACATTCGTGGTCGTCATTGCGATGCAAGTGGCCTATTTCGTCTCTCGTTGGGCAAGGTCGTTGGGAACACGAGCGGCAGCGTTCGGCTTGATCGGCGCCGTTGCCGCGTGCGCGGTCTTTTTCATTCAGAGATACTCCGCGCTCAACGTACAGTCCAACCTCAGCTCTGCAGAGAGGCTCGGATCGTCGTTGCTTGCGACCAATGTCGCCGCGCGGGGGTACAGTTTGCCTGGAATAGGGTTTGGCCAATTCCACTTCTTTTATCGCGACGAGTTTGCGCCTGCCTTTCTCTACCTTTCGAGTGAGGCGAGCCTTCAGCTCACTCCGGATGCGCCGAATCGAGCTTCGACTTACAACTTTTACCTGCGCGTATTGCTCGAGACCGGCGCCGCAGGCGCGATACTGCTCGTCGTCGCTCTTCGGCGGTTGTGGCGCGTAGCGCTACCCGATGAGCACTCGTACGTCGAAATGCTATTCGCCGGAGCCCTCGGATTTCTCTTTACGCAGGATACCTACTTCTACCCTCCCTTGGTCGTGGCGACTGCGCTCATCATGGCTGCGGCGCCGCGCGCTTCGGAGCGGGGCGCGCGCAGCGAAGCGCCGACCGGACACCGGATGGCTGGAGCGTGATGAACGGCAGTCGCACAGCGCGCGCTCCGCGCTTCTCGATCGTCACCGCGACTTTCAACGCGGGTGCGGCCCTCGCGAGAACCCTGGCGTCTATTCGCGCGCAGTCCGTTCGAGAATTCGAGTGGATCGTGGTCGATGGCGGCTCGAGCGATGGTTCGCTCGCGCTTATCCGGGGTGCACCTGATGTGGTGTCGGACTGGATCAGCGAGCCTGACGAGGGCATCGCGGATGCGTGGAACAAGGGACTCGCTCTGGCGGCGGGAAGGTTCGCGCTCGTTCTGAACGCCGGCGACACCTATGACGCGGATTTCCTCGAGAAGATAAGCTCGTATTGCGACGACGACCATATCGCGTGCGCGCACGCGCGATTGGCGTCGCCTGAAGGCAAGGTGCTCGGCATCTTTCGCTCCCAGCCGCAAAAGCTGAATCGCGGTATGTACGTCGCACACAACTGGTGCGCCGTACCGATGGCTCTGTATCGAAAGTTCGGACCGTACGTGAAACTGCCGCTCGCGATGGATTTCGAGTGGTTCCACCGCTATTACAGGTCGGCGGGCACGCGCGGATTTCGAGTCCTCGACGCGGTCCTCGGCACGTATTGCCTCGGCGGAGCGAGCGATTCGCGCTTCAAGGAGAGCTTCAGGGCGACAGAACGAGTGCGAGTGGAGCACGGCGCCAACCCCTTCCTTGCGCGAGCGGATACATGGCGCCTGTGCGCGAAGCATTTCGTTCGGCATCGGATTCTCAGGCAGTGAGGGGAGCTCAGTGATGGTCCGGACTCAGAACGCGGAAGGCGCACCGATCGCGCTATTCGCGTACAAGCGGCCGCATCATGTGGAGCGCCTCATCACGAGTCTCAATGCCAACGAGCTCTTCGTACGGTCTCGGGTGTTCGTATTCTGCGACGGGCATAAAGGTCCCGAGGACCGGGACCCGGTGGCTCAAACACGCGCCGTGGTACGCCGGCTCCTCGGCCCGACGGCCGAAATCATCGAGCGGGAGTCGAACGCCGGGCTGGCGCGGTCCATCATTACCGGCGTGACGGAGCTCTGTCGTGTGTACGGACGCGCGATCGTGCTCGAGGACGACTTGGTCCTGCACCCCGATTGTCTCGCTTTCATGAACGCCGCGCTTCGACGTTACGAGGACGAGAAAAGGATTTTTCACGTCAACGCGTATCGCTATCCGATTCCGGAGGGCAGCGCCCCGACGTTCTCGCGTCTGGCGTCGTCCTGGGGATGGGCTACCTGGCAGCGTGCTTGGTCGGCTTTCGAGCCGAACGCACATCAGCTCCAGCGCGCAATTCGGGCGGCGGGTTTGATCGCAGCGATGGATTTTGGCGGCGGCTTTCCCTACTACCGAATGCTTCAGGATCAGGCGGCGGGAAAAATCGATTCCTGGGCAATACGTTGGTATGCGTCCGTGCTGCTCAGGGGTGGACTCGCCGTATGCCCCAATGTCTCGCAGGTGCTCAATCGCGGGTTCGACAATTCGGGTGTCCACTGCGGTGTCACGTCGAGTTTCGACGTGAAGGTGGGCAGCGCAAGTCAGGACTGGCCAGCACAGATCGCGGAGGACCAGGACGAGTGCCGGGAAATGCAGCTATTCTTTCGCAGAATGCGCGGCACGATTCCGCTGCGGGCTGCAAAGCGCCTCAAACGCTTGCTCTCGCCAAACAGAAGATGAGGAGGAACGCTTGAAGAGCGCGCACGATTTCATTCCGATCGCCGCTCCGGATCTGGACGAGGGGGAGGAGCGCTATGTCGTAGATGCGATACGGAGCTCGTGGATTTCGTCATCCGGGCATTACGTCCGAACCTTCGAGGCTCGGTTTGCGGAAGCATGCAACGTGAAGTTGGCCGCTTCGATCGTCAATGGAACCGCGGCGCTGCACCTGGCGGTAGAGGCGCTCGGGCTCAAGCCTGGGGATGAAGTCATCGTTCCAGCGCTGACCTATGTGGCGACTGCGAACGCCGTCCGTTATGCCCAGGGAGTTCCGGTGTTCGTGGATGTCGACCCGGCGACGTGGTGCATCGATCCGGGGCGAATCGAGGCCGCGATGTCGCCGAAAACGAAGGGCATCATCGCGGTGGATATCTACGGACATCCTGCGGACATGGATCGCATCATGCAGATCGCATCCAGGCACAGATTGTGGGTGATCGAAGACGCGGCGGAGGCGCACTTCGCACGCTATCGAGGACGAGTGACCGGCGGCTTGGCCGACGTTGGCGTATTCTCCTTCTATGGGAACAAGATCGTCACGTGCGGTGAAGGCGGCGCAATCACGACCAACGACGCAGACATCGATCGTCGGGTGCGGCTTCTTCGAAATCAGGGGATGGACCCGGAGCGGCGATATTTTTTCCCCGTCATCGGTTACAACTATCGTCTGACGAATATCGCCTGTGCGCTGCTTTGCGCTCAGTTGGAAAAGCGTGAGCGGCTGATCAATCGTCGGCGGGAGATCTATCGGCGCTATTGGCAGCGGCTGGAGGGTATCGCCGGAGTCGGCTTGCAGCCGGCGGCGCCCTGGGCCGAAGTGACCCCCTGGCTGTTCTGCGTGACGATCGATGAGGAGCGGTTCGGACGGACGCGGGACGAATTGATCGGTGTCTTGCAGGAGAGCGGCATAGAGACGCGCCCTTTTTTCATTCCGATACACTTGTTGCCACCCTACGCAGCGGGCCCGCCGAGCGATCGCTTCCCAGAGGCCGAGCGGCTCGGGGCCACTGGACTGAATCTTCCGACGTTCACGGGGATGAGCGACGCGCAAATCGAACACGTATGCGCGACGCTCGCGTCTGCGCGGCGCCACAGAGGGTGACGATGCGGATCGGCGTCTATCTCGTCGGTCTGGACCCTGCATACGCCGGAGGACTGACCACCTATGCGACGGGCCTCGTCAACGGACTTTTGGCCGCCAATCAGGGGCACGATGTGATCGTCTTCATCCGAGATGACACGGGCCCGTTGATCGAGAGCAGACTCGCTGCCGCCTCGCGCGCAATCTTTCAGCCCATCGAAGTGCCGCGGCGCAAGCCGCTAGAGTCCTTGAGCGCCTTACCGGGTTTGGAGTCTCTCCATACGCGAGCTCGCAATCGACGCATGGAGCGAGTGGCGCAGCGGATCGAAGCTCAGTGCGATGTCGTTCTGTTTCCGCTGTGCTTCATGGCGACCTATGCGCTTCGCATCCCAAGTATCGTCTCGTTCCATGATCTGCAGCACGAATTATTCCCGCAATTTTTCACCTGGACGGCGTTGAGGGCGCGCCGCGTTCTCTTCGGCGCGACGTTTCGGCACGCCAGTCTGATTCAGGCGAGTAGTACGGCGGCGAAAAGCGAGGCGCTGCGCTTCTATGCGGATCGAATCACCCCGCAGCGCATAATCGTGATCCCGGAGGGCGTGGACTATGCGTCCTTTTCGCGCGAACCAGCAGTGGACGCACGCGAGACTTATCATTTGCCGGATGAATTCCTCTTCTATCCGGCGCAGCTTTGGCACCACAAGAATCATCTGCGGGTTCTCGAGGCGCTCGGTGCCTTGAGGGGACAGCATGGGCTCACAATTCCTCTGGTGCTGAGCGGCGGGGAGTACGAGGCGGCCACTGCCGTGCGCCGCTTCGTCAAGGAGCATCGACTGCAGGATCAGGTGTTCATCCTTGGCAAGGTGCCGTATCCCGCTCTGAGGTCGCTATATCGGCAAGCCACGTACGTACTGTCCGCGAGCCTGCACGAGTCCAATTGCCTGCCGGTGCTCGAGGCTGCCGCCTCGGGAACTCCCATCATCATTGCCGGCATAGCCCCGAACCGGGAGTCCGCAGCGGTGTTTCAGGTCCGGCTCTTCGACCCTCTAGACGTATGGAACATTGCTGCGACGCTGAAGGAAGCATGGCTGAACAAAAGTCGAAATGCAGATGCGGTCGCGACGAACCGCGCGGCCGCGCAGCGATTCGATTGGACGGCGGTGGCGGGGATGTTCATCGAGCACGCTGTGAGACTATGCGCGGGCGACAGGTGATCGCGTGAGGACGATTGTCTCGCGCGAAGAGCTGGGAAGGGAGGCTTGGGATGCGGCGGTTGAGGAGAGCGCAGAGGCGTGGCTGTGGCACCGCTATGACGTTTGCGAAGCGTCCGTGCGAAATTGGCCAGGGCGGACGGACCATAGCTTCGCAGTGGTATCGGACGGCGGCGGGATCGAAGCGATCGTTCCCGCATTCGTGTTGGAGCATCGATTTTCGCTCGGCTTTCGCATTCGGTACCTCAATTCCGTCGGCGGGCCAGCGACTTCGGACAAGTTGGGGAAATCGCGCCGGCGGGACGGCATGCAAGCCGTCGTGGCGGAGCTCCAACGGCTTGCCGGGCGGGAGCGTGTCATCAGAACGACGGTATCTGTTCCCACGATGGCTCCGGCGCTGCGCGGACCGGACGGTCCGCGGTGCAACCCGCTGCTCCACCTGGGGTGCAAGGATATCTCGGGTCAAACCTGGATTGCGGACTTGCGAGGCGGTGTGGACGCCGCGTGGAGGCGATTCGAGGGTCGTGTGCGGACCAACGTCCGGAGGGCCCAAGAGGCGGGTGTGCGAGTACGACCCAGCGCGGGGGAGAGCGATTGGTCGGCATTCTTCGACCTGCACCGAGCGACGTATCGCAGGCTCGGCGTCGCCGAATATCCGAGCGACCTGTTTCGGGTGATCTTCGGACGGCTGATTCCCGCCGGTCTCTGTTACGTGCAGTTCGCAGAACACAATGGCGAGCTCATTGCGGCGCAGAACATCGCCTGTTACAAGCACGGTGGGTATTACTGGCACGGATTCGCCACCGAGGCGGGGCTGCGCCTGAATGCGATGACCTTGCTTTGTTGGGAGAACCTCAGGGTCCTGGCCACCACCGGAACGCTCGAGTGGATCGACTTGGGTGATGCGATATTGGATAAGCACGAAGGGAAGCTGCATCAGCTCAGCGAGTTCAAGCGGGGCTTCGGCGGAATGCTCTATCCGGCTTTTCGCGGCCAGTTCGACGGCACGAGCAAGCTCTACAACCGCTTGCGTCACCTGCGCGGGCTCATCTCGGGGAGGTGACCATGCGCTCGGAAGCGTTGCCGACGCGCTATTCATCGGGTAGTTAGGAACGCCTCATGCTCCGTTCGGAACTGTTGCCTCCGGCAATCGAGCGCTGGCTCTTGAGGCTAGCGGGGCGCGCGAGTCTGCGTGGCGACTTCCCAAGCTGGCAGGCCGCGTTGGCTGCGTCGGCTGCATATCGAACCGACGTGAGCATTTATGGCCGCTTTGCCGAAGAAGCACGCAGCGGAAAGCGCAGCTCTTCAAGACTGCTGAGTCCGCTACTCGCCGCAATGCTTCTGGCTGGAGGTCGTCCGCGAGTCCTGGATTTCGGGGGAAATCTCGGCCACGTGTATTTCGATCTCGTCCGCCTCAGGGGCGACTGCGCCGCCTCGTGGAGCGTAGTCGATCTCGAGGACATCGTCGCCTATGGCAACGTGAATTTCTCGAACGAGAATCTGCACTTCTATGAATCCATAGGTGCTGCCTGCGGGGCGGCAGGTAATCCAAACGTCGTTCTCCTCTTTCACGTTCTACAGTACCTGCCTTCGCCGTGGGAATATGTCGCGCAACTGAAGGCTGTCGAGCCGGAATGCATCGTTCTGAATGAGTTTCCGGTAGGACGCCGCGAGCGATTCATGATTCAGGATGTGCTGCCTGAGCTCGGCGGCGGTTCACGTCCGGTGCGGATCTTCGACGAGGCGGATGTGGCCGCGGCGTTCGCCGGCTATGACCTCATCGAGGAACTGCGACTTCCACCTTGGGATCGGGCACTCGCCGGCGCAGCGCACGTAGCGAGGCTCTACCGGCGCAAACGGGAGCAGTTCGAGGTCGCTCGATGAGGACGGGCGCGACAATACTCGGCGGCGGCGCCGGGGCGAAGCCGCGCGAGTCGGTGGAGGAGGGTGCGAAATATTTCATCGTCGTCCCGTCAGCGAAGGTCGGCGGAGGTATCCGCGAGGCATTCCGACTCGGCAGAGAGCTGGTGGATCGAGGTGCGCACGTTCGGGTGCTCGCGATGTGGATCTCTGCGAGTCCAATGGACTCGGCGCTTGACCTGGTCATGCTGTCCACCTGGATGACGAAGGCGAGTCACGCAATCGTGCAAATTCCGCTGCTCATCCCGCGTTTCCGGCGCTGGCTGAAGGCAAGCGATGCGAGCGGGCCGCGTTCGCGCGCGCGCTTCCTATTCACCCACTACGCCACGCTACCTCTTTCGATGTTTGTTCCGCGCTCGCAGCGTTACTATTTCGTGCAGGACCTGGAGTGGAAATTCGTTCGAAGGAGGTATCTCGCGGCATCTCTGCGCTGGGTCATCGTCTACTTTTATCGTCGCGGCACGATCGTTTCCGCGAACGCATATCTCACCGCCGGCCTAAGGGAGGTCGGTCTGTCCGCCGATCTGGAAATGCCGATTTGGGCCGACGAGCGCTTTGCGGCGCTCGGAAATGGACGGCGCGACATCGATTTCGTCATGGTATTGCGGAAAGGCGCACACAAGAGGCTCGATCTGTATCTGTCTTTCATTGAACTCGCAAAGGGAAGACCGGAGCTGAGAGTGGCGGTGATAACGCCCGAAAGCGCGATCGCCGCGGCGGTTCGCGAGCGGGTCGCAGAATGCTTGCAAAGCCCTACCCTGGAACGGATGCGCGCGCTTTACGCGAGGAGCAAGTGCTTCGTGCACCTGAGCGAGCACGAGGGGTTCGGACTGCCGCCACTCGAGGCCATGGGCGCGGGATGCGTTCCGTTGTGCCGGGATTCGGGCGGCGTTCGCGCGTACATGCATGCGCCGGGTCTGCAGGAGCTGCTCCTCGAAAGGGAGGCGCCGTTGCAGGAGATCTTCCGCTGCGGTTGCGTGCTGATCGCCGACGGCAAGCGACTCGAGCGGTTGATGGGGACTGCGAGGGCTGTCTTTCAGGAAGGCGTCCGCGGATCGAGACACTCGCGGGAGAGCACGCTCGAAGCGCTTCTCGAACATCGAGCGGCATCGCAATCGTCGCCGCGCGGAGCTCACAAAGGACCGGGCCTCCCTCCGAAGCCCTCGCGAACCCGATCGACATGAGCGAGGGCTTATCGTGGCGGAAGTGCAACCTCTGTCTCTCGGGGTCTCCATTGTGCTATATCGAACACGCGCGGTATCCGTCAGTCCGCTCGTCCGTGCTCTTCTAGATCAAGGTGCAGGACGCGTTTACTTGATCGATAATAGTCCCTACGAGTTCCGCGCGTTCGAGGGCTTCGCGGCCAGTGAGCGCGTTACGCAGCTAACGATCGGTCGAAATGTCGGCTATGGACGCGCAAACAATCTGGCAATCCGCGCATCAGTGCGTGTTCACGCGTACCATCTGGTGTGCAATCCTGATATCGGGCTGCCGCCGGATTCGCTTCAACGGCTCCATGCGATGATGGAGAGCAGGCCTGATGTGGGGTTGTGCATGCCACGCGTCGTCGGGCTCGACGGCGAGCTGCAGTACCTGTGCAAGCGATCGCCGCGACCTCTCGATTACCTCAGCGGGGTCTTGCCGTTTGATCGCTGGGCGGCACGCCGCCGCGCGCGACTGGAGATGCGCGAGCGCTGTTATGAATCGGAGATGGAGGTCGAATGCCTGTCGGGTTGCTTCATGTTCTTCAGGAGCAGCGTGCTGGCGGAAGCAGGCGGTTTCGATGAGCGATTCTTCCTGTATTTCGAGGATTTCGATCTGTCGAGGCGCGCGCGCAGCCTGGCGCGAAATTTGTATTTTCCGGCGGTAACGATTGCTCACGGCCATGAGCGTGCTCACACGAAATCGATCAAGGCGCGGATGCATTTCGTCATGTCTGCGGCTCGCTACTTCAATAAGTGGGGGTGGATCGCTCCCGAGGCATGATGTCACCGCGCATTTAGGCGGTTGAGCGTGCAGCCGGTCTCACGTTGAGGTCAAACGACCGGTCTTGGTTTGTCGACGACGGAATTGGTGAAATGCCAGAGCAGCTGCTGCTTCTCGAGTTTAACGAGATCAATTTCGCCGATGTCGAATACTACTGTAACCTCGGACTGTTGCCGAATTTCACTTCTCTGTTCGCGAAGAACGGATGGGCGAAGACACTCTCGGAGGACAGATATGAGGAGCTCGAACCTTGGATACAGTGGGTCACGGCGCACACGGGAAAGTGCCTCGCGGAGCACGGTGTGTTTCGTCTCGGGGACATCGTATCGCGAGAGTTGCCGCAGATATGGGAGCAGCTCGAGGAATTGGGTTATCGCGTCGGGGCATTGAGCCCAATGAACGCGAAGCACCGGCTTCGAAATCCGGCGTTCTTCGTTCCCGATCCATGGACCGAGACGGGATTGACCGCAGGGAGGACGCTACGCGGCCTTCATAGCGCGATCGCACAGGCCGTGAACGACAACGCACAGTCGCGCTTGACGGCCCATTCGGCGTGGCAGCTGCTGTGGGGATTCGTCGCGTACTCGAAAATTGCGCACGGTCCGGCCTATCTGCGCCTATTGTCAACGGCGTGGCGGTTTCCCTGGCGTCGGGCGATTCTGCTGGACCTGCTGCTCGCCGATGTTTTCCTCACCGAAGTCGAGCGGACCAAGCCCGATTTCGCGACCCTATTCCTCAATGCCGGGGCTCACGTTCAGCACCATTACCTGTTCTCGGCCGCGTGTTATCAGGGTGCCCAGCGGAATCCCGCGTGGTACGTCAGCGGCGGCGTGGACCCCGTCCGTGACGCGTACCATACATACGACGTAATTCTCGGCGCAATCCGCAGGACCTTTCCCGCTGCGCGCATCATGATCGCAACGGCGTTGCACCAAGTACCTCACGGAGCGGGGACGTTCTATTGGCGTCTCCGCCGGCATGCGGATTTCTTGAAGAGAATCCGGGTTCCATTCGCAAGCGTTCAGCCACGGATGTCGCGAGACTTTCTGGTCATCTGCGAGTCGGCCGAGCAAGCTCGGATGGCGGAAGAGCGGCTATCAGCGGCGATTTGCCCTGCAGGGTCGCGGATTTTCTCGGTGGACAATCGTGGTACCGATCTCTTCGTCGTCCTCGAGTACCCGAGCGACATCGCCGCTGGGGTCGATTTTCGAATCCACGACGACACCTATCGAATATCGAAGGACGATGTCGTGTTCGTGGCGCTAAAAAACGGTGAGCACAGCGGCACGGGTTACTTCGCCGACACGGGCGCTCGCATCCGGACTGATTCCGACACGTTCCCGCTCGCGGAGCTGCCTCGGAAGATTATGAACGCCCTCGGTATCGAGACGGCACTCACGTCCGGCAATTCCATCGGGAACGCAGCTTGCGGCGCAAGCGCCGCTGCGAGGGATACGGATCAAGTGCCGGGCCGACGGTGATCGCGACGGCAACCCACGCGCAGGTGGAGGTGGAGGTGGAGGTGAAGAGGGGGAACTGAGCCGAAACAGTTCTCCCGTACTCTCGGTCAACCCGACGCGTCCGGCGGCGTTTGCGCTTGCACAGTCGTGTAACTTAAGGTTAAGGTTGCGCCCGCTCGTGAGTTCCGAATACAAGCCCGCGAGCGGGGCCAGCGAGCAATCCGGGAATTTCGGGTTGCGGCACCGATGACAAGGGTGGTTATCAGGGGACCGCATGATCGGACAATGGGCTGCCGCGCTCGCTAGCTTCTGCGTCACGCTTCTCGCGATATGCGCTCTGCGTCCGGTTGCCGTGGCGGTCGATCTCGTCGATCGACCGGGTGGCCACAAGTTCCACCACGGCACCGTGCCAATCGTCGGTGGGCTGGCCATGTTTCTCGGGGTCGTGATGGGCATGGGCATCGTACCTCGAGCGCATGACGTCGGGCCCGAGTTCCTCGCCGCGTGTGCCATCCTGGTCACCATCGGACTTCTCGACGACCGATTCGATCTCTCGCCCTGGACCAGGTTGCCGGTGCAGATCTCGGCGGCGATCTTGATGATGGTCGGCACGGACGCCATGGTGACTACGCTCGGGCTACTCCCGAGCGGTGTGGAGGTGGCGCTGCACGGCTGGACGGCGTATGCGTTCACCGTTCTCATTACCATCGCTGCCATCAACGCCTTCAACATGCTTGACGGCATGGACGGGTTGGCGGGGGCGACGGCGGTAATCTCGCTGGGAGGCCTGACGTACCTGGCTTGGTCGGCAGGATTACGCTCGCTGGCCGCCGTCTGCCTCATGGTCGCAGGCGCAGTGTGCGCATTCTTGGTGTTCAACGTACCCGTCAGGCTCAACCGGCGTATGCGGTGCTTCATGGGGGATGCGGGCAGCACGCTGCTCGGGTTCGCCATCGCCTGGCTATGCATCAGCGTTTCCCAGGGACCTGTCCACGCCGCGGCACCTGTCACCACCCTCTGGATCGTGGCACTGCCGCTTTATGAGCTCGTCTGGAGTACAGGAAGGCGAGTGATACGGGGTGTTTCACCTGTTCGCCCCGACCGCAACCACTTTCATCATCTGCTGCTGCGCGCCGGCCTCGGCGTGCGCGGTGCGTTTATCGTCTATGTCAGCATGGCACTGACGCTCGCCCTCGTGGGTATTCTGCTGAACGATTCCGGTATCAAGGATTGGCAGTCTCTCTCACTCTTGGCGATTTCGGGGGTTTTCGTCGTTCGGCTCATGTATCGCGCCGAGCTGTTGTGGAACCTTCTGCCCCAGTCGTTGCAGCACGCGCCCGCCCCCGAAATGGTCGACTCGCCCCGTTCCGTGCCCTAAGGGCTCGCTCAACAATAACATCGCAGTAGATGTGGATGTATATCATTTTGTCGCTGTTTCCCGCGAGCGACTGACCTGATTGAGCGGGGAACAATAGAGCAGTTGGCCTGATTTTCGCGCTTCGCC
>JBOHZR010000112.1:0-1664 GCA_050738595.1 Steroidobacteraceae bacterium
ACCCCCGCCCGCGCCCGCGGCGCTGGCCGCCCCGGCGCCGGCTGCACCCGCGCTACCCTGCGAACCCCCCGCGGCGTGCGTCTCCCGCATCCCCTGGGGGACGGACTCCGTCAGCTCCTCGGTCCAGCGCTCGAGATGATCGAGCATGACCTTGCGCTTCGCGTCCCGGAGCGATCCCCGATCGTGATCGCGCTCGATCAGGTGCAGGGCGGGCAGCAGAACCTTGTCGCAGACGTCCATGAGCGGGCCGCGCCGCAGCTCCTCCTCGACGAGATCGTCGGCGTCCTCCTGGCTGTTTGCGAGCAGCCGCTGATAGAGCCGCTCGTGCGGCGCGAGCGCCGGCTCGTCTCCGAGGAGCACATTGAGGAAGGCGAGCTGCGGGATGTACTTGCCCATCACCACGAGGCAGACGGTGAGCGGGATGGCGAGGAACAGCCCAGCCGCGCCCCAGAGCCATGCCCAGAAGACGGCCGCAACGAGCAGCGCAAGCGGCGAAACCCCCGTGCGGCGCGAGTACAGCCAGGGTT
Organism: Steroidobacteraceae bacterium; assembly: GCA_050738595.1. Lineage (GTDB taxonomy): Bacteria > Pseudomonadota > Gammaproteobacteria > Steroidobacterales > Steroidobacteraceae > JASHUC01. Next base: position 528 of record JBOHZR010000112.1, read on the forward strand.
CGAGGACGACATAGCTCAGCGCCTCGACACCCGCGTACAGCGCCACGATGAGAAGCGGAGGCACCCAATGATCGAATACCGCGAAGGACAGCGCGAGCGGCATCGCCGCGGCAATGAGGATGCCGACGTAGGGAATGAAGCGCAGCACGGTCGTGAGCGCGCCCCACAGGATCGCGTTCGGCAGTCCGATGAAAGTGAGGCCGACGGCGACCCAGAAGCCCTCCCAGCTGTTGATCAGCGTCTGCATCAGCAGGTAGCGGCTGACCCGCCGCGCGGCATCGTCGATTGCCTCGGTCGCGAGGCGCAGATTGCTCGCGCCGAGCACCCGGATGATCCTCTCGCGCAGGTCCTGGAAGCGCAGGAGCATGAAGATGACGAAGACGATCACGACGGCCGCGGTGGCAAGCGGACCCGCGAGCGGGGAGATCAGCTGGCGCAGCGCCTGCAGGCCGCTCAGCGGCTCGACCACCTCGACTCTGGGGATCGGGCGTCCCGGCGGGCCCGGTGAGACCTTGCGCAGGTCGGCGCTGAGCTCAGCCGTGAGCTTCGCGAGTCGACCCAAGCTCCCCCTCAGCGCCCCCGAGAGCTGAGTCACGTTGTGAAAGAACTGCTCGCGGTACTGGGGCAGCTCGCTTGCCAGGTCGCGCAGCTGCGAGAACACGACGTACAGCACCCCGCCGAGAACCAAAAACGCGACGAGCACCGTGACGATGACGGCCACCGCGCGGTTGATCCGCCAGCGCTGCAGGCGCTCGACGAGCGGCGCAAGTAGAAACGTCATGAGTACGGCCAGCGCGAGCGGAATGAACACGTCCTGCGCGAGGCGCAGCGCGGCGATCACGATGAAGAACGTGAGGACGACGAAGAAAGTGCGCGATGCGTGGCCTGCGCCGTTCATGGGGAGGCTCTGAACAAGAATCGGACCCGGGCGTGCCGACGCAGGTCAGCCGGCTGCCGGGCGGTCCGCCGCGAGGCCCAGCTCCACCTGCTTCAGCCGCTCGATCTCGTCGCGCAGGCGTGCCGCCTCCTCGAACTCGAGGTTGCGCGCCTTGCGATACATCTCCGCCTCGAGTCGCTTGATCTCGCGCACGAGCGCCTCGGGGCGCAGCGCCGTCACATCGGCCTCCTGCCGTGCTC
>JBOHZR010000113.1:0-10502 GCA_050738595.1 Steroidobacteraceae bacterium
GCCGGCATCGACACCCGCAAGCTCACACGCATCCTCCGCGAAGGCGGCGCGCAGGCCGGCTGCATCATGACGGGCGAGGCCATCGACGAGGCCGCCGCCGTGCGCCTCGCGCGCAAGTTCCCGGGTCTGAAGGGCATGGATCTCGCGCGGGTGGTCTCGGTCAAGCGCCCCTATCAATGGAACGAGGGGAGCCTGTGGCAGGAGGCGCACCGCCCGCTCATCCGCTCGCATCAGCGCCTGCACGTCGTTGCCTACGACTTCGGTATCAAACGCAACATCCTGCGGGTGCTCGCGGACCACGGCTGCCGCATCACCGTGGTGCCGGCGCAGACGAGCGCGCGCGAAGCGCTCGCGCTCGCGCCGGACGGCATCTTCCTCTCGAACGGGCCGGGCGACCCGGAGCCCTGCGATTACGCGATCGCCGCCACGCGCGAGCTTCTCGCGACCGACGTTCCGCTATTCGGCATCTGCCTCGGCCTGCAGCTCATGGGCCTCGCCTGCGGTGCGCGCACGGTGAAGATGAAGTTCGGCCACCACGGCGCGAACCACCCGGTGCAGGACCTCGAGAGCGGGCGCGTGTACATCACGAGCCAGAATCACGGTTTCGCGGTCGACGAGGCGACGCTGCCCCCGCACGTGAAGCCGACGCACCGCTCGCTCTTCGACGGCTCGCTCCAGGGTTTCGCTTTCACGGATCACCCTGCCTTCTGCTTTCAGGGCCATCCGGAGGCGAGCCCTGGCCCGCACGACATGCGCCCGCTGTTTCAGCGCTTCAACGAGCTGATGCTCAGAAGGCTGCAGAATCAGCTGCGAATGGTCGAGTCGAGCGCGCGCCGCCAGGCGGCCGAACGCTAGCGCCATGCCGCGCAGAACCGATCTCGAGAGCGTCCTGATCATCGGCGCCGGTCCGATCGTGATCGGGCAAGCGTGCGAGTTCGACTATTCGGGCGCCCAGGCATGCAAGGCGCTGCGCGAGGAGGGCTACCGCGTCGTCCTCGTGAATTCCAATCCTGCGACGATCATGACCGACCCGGAGATGGCGGATGCCATCTACATCGAGCCGGTCAACTGGCGCACGGTCGCACGCATCATCGAGAAGGAGCGCCCGAACGCGCTGCTGCCCACGATGGGCGGGCAGACCGCGCTCAATACGGCGCTCGATCTGGTCCGCGAGGGCGTGCTCGAGCGCCACAAGGTCGAGCTGATCGCAGCCTCGCGCGCCGCGATCGACATGGCCGAGGACCGCGAGCGGTTCCGCAATGCCATGCGCGAGATCGGACTCGAGGTGCCGCGCTCGCGCATCGCGCGCACGCTCGAGGAAGCGCACTTGGGCGTCGGGGACATCGGCTACCCGGTCGTGATTCGCCCCTCGTTCACGCTCGGCGGCACGGGCGGGGGAATCGCCTACAACCGCGAGGAGCTCGAGACCATCGTCGCTCGAGGACTCGATGCCTCCCCGACGCGCGAGGTGCTGCTCGAGGAGTCGGTCATCGGCTGGAAAGAGTTCGAGATGGAGGTGGTGCGCGACCGCAAGGACAACTGCATCATCGTTTGCTCGATCGAGAACTTCGATCCGATGGGCGTGCACACCGGCGACTCGATCACGGTTGCGCCCGCGCAGACGCTCACGGACAAGGAGTACCAGCGCATGCGCGATGCCTCGATCGCGGTGCTGCGCAAGATCGGCGTCGACACGGGCGGCTCGAACGTGCAGTTCGCCGTCAATCCGCAGGACGGACGGCTCCTCGTGATCGAGATGAATCCGCGCGTCTCGCGCTCCTCGGCGCTCGCGTCCAAGGCGACCGGCTTCCCGATCGCCAAGGTCGCCGCGAAGCTCGCGGTCGGCTACACGCTCGATGAGCTGAAGAACGACATCACGGGCGGGGCGACGCCCGCCTCCTTCGAGCCCTCGATCGACTACGTCGTCACGAAGATCCCGCGCTTCACGTTCGAGAAGTTCCGCGACGCGAACGACCGGCTCACGACGCAGATGAAATCCGTCGGCGAGGTGATGGCGATCGGCCGCACTTTCCAGGAGTCGCTGCAGAAGGCGCTGCGCGGCCTCGAGACGGGCCTCGACGGTTTCAACGAGCAGTTCGCGCCGGCGCCCGATGCGGCGCGCGGCGGGCGCGCAGAGGCGGCAAGCGGCGCACGCGCGGAGGGCTCAGCCGGCCTGAAGCTCGATGAGGAGGCGGCGAGCCGCCTCGAGTACGAGCTGCGCGCGCCGGGCCCGAACCGGCTGCTCTACATCGCCGATGGGTTCCGCGCCGGCTGGTCTTTCGGCCGCATCGCCGAGCTCACGCGGATCGATCCCTGGTTCCTCGCGCAGATCGAGGAGCTGATCGCCGAGGAGGCGCGGGTGCACGAGCGCGGCATGAGCGGGCTCAGCGCGGAGCGGCTGCGCGCACTGAAGCGCAAGGGCTTCTCCGACGCGCGGCTCGCGAAGCTCGTCGGCGTCATCGAGAAGGCGGTGCGCCAGAGGCGGCACGATCTCAACGTGCGCCCGGTCTACAAGCGCGTCGATACCTGCGCCGCGGAATTCGCCACTTCCACCGCGTATCTGTACTCGACCTACGAGGAGGAGTGCGAGGCGAGCCCGACCGAGCGGCGCAAGATCATGATCCTCGGAGGCGGCCCGAATCGCATCGGACAGGGCATCGAGTTCGATTATTGCTGCGTGCACGCGGCGCTGCAGCTGCGCGAGGATGGGTTCGAGACCATCATGGTGAACTGCAATCCGGAGACGGTCTCGACCGATTACGACACCTCCGACCGGCTGTATTTCGAGCCGCTCACGCTCGAGGACGTGCTGGAGGTACTGGCCAAGGAAAAGCCCGAGGGCGTCATCGTGCAGTTCGGCGGCCAGACGCCGCTCAAGCTCTCGCGCGCGCTGGAGGAGGCAGGTGCCCCGATCATCGGCACGACGCCGGAGTCGATCGACGTCGCCGAGGATCGCGAGCGCTTCCAGAGGCTCGTGCGCGAGCTGGCGCTCAAGCAGCCGGCGAACGCGACCGCGCGCACGGAGGACCAAGCGGTGCGCCTCGCGCGCGAGGTGGGCTATCCGCTCGTCGTGCGCCCCTCGTACGTGCTCGGCGGACGCGCGATGGAGGTCGTCTTCACGGAGGAGGATCTGCGCGCCTACATGATCGATGCGATGCGCGTGTCGAACGATAGCCCGGTTCTACTCGATCGGTTTCTCGACGTGGCGATCGAGGTCGACGTCGATGCCGTCTGCGACGGCGAGGACGTGCTGATCGGCGGCATCATGGAGCACGTCGAGCAGGCGGGCGTGCACTCGGGCGATTCCGGCTGCTCGCTTCCGCCCTACAGCCTCTCGCCCGACATCCAGGCGCAGCTGCGTGAGCAGACGCGCAAGCTCGCCCTCGCGCTGCACGTCGTCGGGCTCATGAACATCCAGTTTGCGATCCAGAACGGGATCGTGCACATCCTCGAGGTCAACCCGCGCGCCTCGCGCACGGTCCCCTTCGTGTCGAAGGCGACTGGGCTGCCGCTTGCGAAGATCGCTGCGCGCGTGATGACCGGGCGCAAGCTCGCCGAGCTCGGCATGCGCGAGGAGATCGTGCCGCGGTACTTCGCGGTCAAGGAGGCGGTGTTCCCGTTCGTGAAGTTCCCCGAGGCGGACCCGATCCTCGGGCCCGAGATGAAATCGACGGGCGAGGTGATGGGCACGGGACGCACTTTCGGGGAGGCCTACGCGAAGGCGCAGGCCGCCTCGGGCGTCACGCTGCCCCGCAAAGGGGTCTGTCTGCTGAGCGTTCGCGACCGGGACAAATCGGGCGCGATCGGGCTCGCGCGCCGGCTCATCGAGCACGGTTTCGCGATCGTCGCCACCACGGGCACGGCCCGCGTCCTCGCGGAGGCGGGCGTTGCCTGCCGGCGCGTGAACAAGGTGCGCGAGGGCCGCCCGCACATCGTCGATATGATCAAGAACGACGAGATCGATCGGATCGTGAATACCACCGAGGGCAAGCAGGCGACGCGCGAGTCGAACTCGATCCGGCGCGAGGCGGTGCACCGACGCGTCACGTACTACACGACGCTCGCCGCCGCACTCGCGACCTGCGAGGCGCTCGACCATCTCGATGAAGTCGAGGTGAACCGGCTGCGCGACCTGCACGAGCAGGCGCGGCGCGCATGAAGAGAACACCCATGACGCTCCGGGGCGCGGAGGCGCTCCGCGCGGAGTTGAAGCGACTCAAATCGGAGGCGCGGCCCGGCATCATCAGGGCGATCGCGGAGGCGCGCAGCCACGGCGATCTCTCGGAGAACGCCGAGTACCACGCGGCGCGCGAGCAGCAGGGCTTCATCGAGGGGCGCATCCAGGAGATCGAGACGAAGCTCGCGAACGCCGAGATCATCGACCCGAGCAGGCTGCCGAACGACGGCCGGGTCGTCTTCGGTGCGTTCGTCGAGCTCGAGGATCAGGACGAGGGCGGGCGTGTCGTGTACCAGATCGCCGGGGAAGACGAGGCGGACGTTCGCTCGGGGCGCCTTTCGATCACCTCGCCGATCGCGCGCGCCCTGGTGGGCAAGTCCCAGGGCGATGTGGTCGAGGTGACGACGCCGGGCGGCGTGCGCTCGTACGAAATCGTGATGGTGCGCTACGAATGCAGCGCCGGGAGCGCTTCATGACGTCCCGCGCCGAGCGCGTGGCGGCCCCCGCGGGAGCGGGAGCGGGGGCAGGGGAAAGACCGAGTCATGGGACGTGCATCGATGTTACATAACGCGGCGGGCACGTAAAGTCCCATGAAACCGAGTGAGCACGCCGCCGATCCTTTCGTGCGGCGCGCCAGGGCCGAGGGGTGGCGGTCGAGGGCGGTCTTCAAGCTCGAGGAGATCGACCGGCGCGAGAGGCTGCTCCGTCCGGGCCAGATATGCATCGATCTCGGGGCGGCTCCGGGCGCCTGGAGCCAGTACGTGAGGGGCAAGGTCGGCGCCCGCGGGCGGGTCATCGCGGCCGATCTGCTCGACATCGAGCCGATCCCGGGCGTCGAGCTCGTGCAGGGAGACTTCCGGGAAGAGGCCGTGCTCGAGGCGCTCGTGGCGCGGCTGCCGCAGGGGGGCGCGGATGTGGTGCTCTCGGATATGGCGCCCTCGTTGAGCGGTATCGATGCGATCGACCAGCCGCGTTCGATGCACCTCGCGGAGCTGGCGCTCGAGCTCGCGGAGCGCGTCTTGAAGGGGGAGGGCGCCACCCTCATCAAGGTTTTCCAGGGCGCCGGATTTCAAGAGCTTGTGCGCGCCGCCCGGCAGAGATTTGCGCAGGTCAAGCTGATCAAGCCCGGGGCTTCCCGGGCGCGTAGCCCGGAGCTGTACTTGCTGGCTAAGCAGCGGGTGTTGGTGTAGGTTCGAGGTCAGGTTGTGGGAGACACGTCGACTTGAACGATTTGACCAAAAATATCCTCCTCTGGGTCATTATCGTCCTGGTGCTGCTCGCGGTGTTCAGCCGCTACATGCCCTCCGGCATGACGATGGAGGAGGTCCGCTACTCGACGTTCCTCGACGACGTGAAGTCGCACCGCGTGGATTCGGTGGTCTTTCAGGGCGACGAGCTGTACGGCACCCTGAAGGACAAGCAGCAGTTCAAGACCTACAACCCCGAGACGGACTACAGTGCGCTGATCGGCGAGCTCGAGAAGGCCGGTGTGTCGATTACGGGCAAGGCACCTCGCCAGCAGCCCTTCCTCGAGCAGCTCTTGATAAACCTTGCCGGGCCGCTGCTGCTCATCATCGTGTTCGTGTACATGCTGAGACAGATGCAGGGCGCCTCGGGAGGGCGCGGCGCGATGTCGTTCGGCAAGAGCCGCGCGCGCCTGCTGGGTGAAGATCAGGTGAACGTCACGTTCGCCGACGTGGCGGGCGTCGATGAAGCCAAGCAGGAGGTCGCCGAGATCGTCGACTTCCTGAAGGACCCCGGGAAGTTCCAGAAGCTCGGCGGCAAGATTCCGAAGGGCGTGCTCATGGTCGGCTCGCCCGGCACCGGCAAGACGCTGCTCGCCAGCGCGATCGCCGGCGAGGCGAAGGTGCCGTTCTTCACGATCTCCGGCTCGGACTTCGTCGAGATGTTCGTCGGCGTCGGCGCCTCGCGCGTGCGCGACATGTTCGAGCAGGCGAAGAAGCACGCGCCGTGCATCATCTTCATCGACGAGATCGATGCGGTCGGTCGGCATCGCGGCGCGGGCTTGGGCGGCGGCCACGATGAGCGCGAGCAGACGTTGAACCAGCTGCTCGTCGAGATGGACGGCTTCGAGGGCAACGAAGGCATCATCGTCATCGCCGCGACCAACCGGCCGGACGTGCTCGATCCGGCGCTGCTGCGCCCGGGCCGCTTCGATCGCCAGGTCGTCGTGCCGCTGCCCGATGTGCGCGGCCGCGAGCCGATCCTGCGCGTGCACATGCGGCGCGTGCCGCTCGCCGAGGACGTGAAGCCCGCGCTCATCGCGCGCGGCACCCCCGGCTTCTCGGGCGCGGACCTCATGAACCTGGTCAACGAGGCGGCCCTGTTCGCCGCGCGCGCCAACAAGCGCATGGTGGGCATGGAGGAGTTCGAGCGGGCGAAGGACAATATCATGATGGGCGCCGAGCGGCGCTCGATGGTCATGACCGAGGAGGAGAAGCGCATGACGGCCTATCACGAGGCCGGTCACGCAATCGTCGGCATGACGGTGCCCGAGCACGATCCGGTCTACAAGGTCACGATCATCCCGCGCGGCCGCGCGCTCGGCGTGACGCAGTTCCTGCCCGAGCAGGACCGCTACAGCATGTCGAAGCGGCGCATCGAGAGCGCGATTGCCACACTTTTCGGCGGGCGCATCGCCGAGGAGCTGATCTACGGGGCGGATGCGGTGACGACTGGCGCCTCGAACGACATCGAGCGCGCGACCGAGCTCGCACGGAATATGGTGACGAAGTGGGGTCTCTCGGACAAGTTGGGGCCGCTCACCTATTCGGAGGATGCGGGCGAGGTATTCCTCGGCCGCAGCGTCACCCAGCACAAGCAAGTCTCCGATGAGACGGCGCACGCCATCGACGCGGAGGTGCACCGGATCATCGAGAACAACTTTCAGCGCGCGCGTCAGATCCTGACGAGCTTGATCGACAAGCTGCACCTCATGGCCGACGCGCTCATCAAGTACGAGACGATCGACGAGGAGCAGCTCAAGGACATCATGGCCGGCAGGCCGCCGCGCCCGCCGAGCGGCTGGGACGAGGCGCTCGCCAACAAGCCGCCGACCAAACCGCCCGCCGCCGGCCAAGCCGTCGGGCCGATCGGCTCCCCTGCCGGCCAGCATTGAGTTGAGCCTGCGGCTGCGCTGCGGGGGCAGGACGCTCGATCTTGCGACGCCCGCTGTGATGGGCGTGCTCAACGTCACGCCCGACTCGTTCTCCGAAGGCGGCCGCTTCCTCGATCCCGGGCGAGCGGTGGAGCACGGCGTGCGCATGGCCGCCGAGGGCGCCGCCATCATCGATGTGGGGGGGGAGTCCACTCGACCGGGGGCCGGCGCCATCTCCGCCGAGGAGGAGATCGAGCGCGTGCTGCCGGTCATCGAGCAGCTCGCCCCGCGAGTGGAGGCGATCGTCTCGGTCGACACCAGCAAGCCGGAAGTGATGCGCGCCGCCGCCGCGGCGGGTGCCGGGCTCATCAACGATGTGCGCGCGCTCACCGCGCCCGGTGCGCTCGAGACGGCCGCCGCAACGGGGTGCGCCGTTTGTCTCATGCACATGCGCGGCGAGCCCGCGACGATGCAGGCAGACCCGTCCTATGTCGATGTGGCGAGCGAGGTGAAAGCGTTCCTCCTCGGCCGTGCGGAACGGTGTTTCGCCTCGGGAATCGACGCAGAGCGGCTCGCAATCGATCCGGGGTTTGGATTCGGCAAGACGCTCGCGCACAATCTCGAGCTGCTGCGCAGCCTTCCCGAGCTCGCGGCAACCGGCTTGCCCGTGCTGGTCGGTCTCTCACGCAAGTCGTCGCTGGGCGCGCTCACGGGCCGGCCCGCGTCCGAGCGGCTCGCCGGCAGCCTCGCGCTCGCGGCGCTCGCCGTGTTCAACGGAGCGCGGATCGTGCGCGCGCACGACGTCGCGCCGACGGTCGATGCCGTGAGGGTCGCAAGCGCCGTGCGCGGTGCGCGAGAATCGGCAGCGAGATGGGAGGGACCGGCATGAGTCGCAAGTACTTCGGTACGGACGGAGTGCGGGGCCGCGTCGGGGAGCACCCGATGACGGTGGACTTCGCGCTGAGCCTCGCGAGCGCGGCCGCACGCGTGCTCGCGCCCGATGGCGGGCGGGTGCTGATCGGCAAGGACACGCGGCTCTCGGGCTACATGTTCGAATCGGCGCTCGAGGCGGGCTTCGTGGCGGCAGGCGTGGATGTGCTGCTGATCGGACCGCTGCCGACGCCGGGCATCGCCTATTTGACGCGGCGCTTCGAGTGTCGCTTCGGGGTCGTGATCAGCGCCTCGCACAATCTGTACGACGACAACGGGATCAAATTCTTCGATGCGAACGGTGCGAAGCTCTCCGATGAGCTCGAGGAGCGCATCGAGGCGCAGCTCGAGCGGCCGCCCGTCACGCGCACCTCGCGCAGCCTCGGACGCGCGACGCGCGTGGACAACTCGCGCGTGCGCTACCAGGAGTTCTGCGCCTCGACTCTGCCCGCGGGGATGACGCTCGAGGGACTGAAGATCGTCGTCGACTGCGGCAATGGTGCCTGCTACAAGGTTGCCCCCCGCGTGCTCGCGGACCTCGGCGCCGAGATCGTGCCGATAGGCTGCTCCCCGAACGGACGCAACATCAACGACGGATGCGGATCGACCGCGCCCGATCTGCTCAAGCTCACCGTTCCCGGCGTGCGCGCGACCGTCGGGATCGCCGTCGACGGCGACGGCGACCGGCTCGTGATGGTCGATCACGCCGGGCGCGTGGTCGATGGCGACCAGCTGCTCTACATCATCGCGTGTGCTCGCAAGCATGCCGGCTCGCTCGAAGGGCCGGTGGTCGGCACGGTGATGAGCAACTTCGGCCTCGAGCTCGCGCTCAAAGCGGAAGGGATCGAGTTCCTGCGCGCCGCGGTCGGCGACCGCTATGTCCTCAACCTGCTGCGCGAGTCGGGCGGCGCGCTCGGCGGGGAGACCTCGGGCCACATTCTGCTGCTCGACAAGACGACGACCGGCGATGCGATCGTCAGTGCGCTGCAGGTGCTCGCCGTCATGAAGCGGACCGGCCAGGGCCTCGCGGAGCTCGCCGCCGGAATGACGAAGTTCCCGCAGGTCCTGCTCAACGTGAAGGTGGCGCGCCGCTTCGATCCGAAAACGGTTCCGAGCGTCACGGCGGCCGTGCAGCGCATCGAGTCGAGCCTCGCGAAGGAGGGTCGCGTCGTGTTGAGGCCCTCCGGCACCGAGCCCGTGATCCGGGTGATGGTCGAGGGGCGAGACGAGCAGGCGACCCGCGCGTATGCGACCGAGCTCGCGGACATCGTGCGCACGGCGGCGGATTGATGACGCCGCAGCGCCCACCCGGTATGATACGCGGCTTTTTCTTATGCCTCGCCAATCCATAATCGCCGGCAACTGGAAGATGCACGGCTCGCGGACCGAGAACGCGGACCTCATCGAGGCCATCGCGGCGCAGTTCCCGTCCGAGCCCCATGCGCTGTGCGTGGTGTGTCCGCCGTTCGTGTATCTGCAGGACGTCGCTCGAGTGCTGCGCGACGCGGAGATCCCCGCTGCGCTCGGCGCGCAGGACGTCTGTGCCGAGGGGCAGGGTGCGTACACGGGGGAAGTCTCCGCGGCGATGCTGCGCGATGTCGGCTGCACCTACGTCATCGTCGGGCACTCCGAGCGGCGCGCGCTGTACGGGGAGGACGATCATCTCGTGGCGCGCAAGTTCGCTGCCGCGCAGGCCCGGGGCGGCCTCGTGCCGATTCTCTGCGTCGGGGAGTATCTGGCCGAGCGAGAGGCCGGGCGCACGCACGAGGTCCTCGCACGCCAGCTCGACGCGGTGCTCGAGCTGTGCGGGGCCGAGGCGATGGGCCGCGCGGTCATCGCGTACGAGCCCTGCTGGGCGATCGGCACCGGACACAACGCAACGCCCGAGCAGGCGCAGGACGCTCATCTGTTCATCCGCAGGCGCATCGCCGAGCGGGATGCTAAAATTGCGCCTGAAGTGCGTATCCTCTATGGCGGCAGCGTCAAGGCCGGCAATGCCGGCGAGCTGTTCGCCCAGCCCGATGTGGACGGCGGGCTGATCGGCGGCGCCTCACTGAAGGCTCAGGAGTTTCTCACGATCCTCGAGGCGGCAAGCCGCTCTAGGGGTCAAGTCGCTTAACCATGCTGCGTATCGCTCTGACGTTCATTCAATTTTTCAGCGCGCTCGCGATCGTCGGGCTCGTGATGCTCCAGCGTGGCAAGGGCGCGGAGGCGGGCGCGGGCTTCGGCGCGGGCGCCTCGGGCACGGTGTTCGGCGCGCGCGGCGCGGGCACGGCG
>JBOHZR010000114.1:0-9772 GCA_050738595.1 Steroidobacteraceae bacterium
CGGCGTACGCGTCCCACGCGTTCGCGGCGCGTCGCCGCGAGTCGGCAGGACCTCGATCGGGATCGTTCATCGAAGCGATTCCAAGAGCTTCGGCGGCGAGACCGCGGCGGCGAGCCCGGATCGCGCCGCGACCGGCACGGCCCACGCACACGTGTTCGAATGGCCTCCGCGCGGGGTCGTGAACGCCGGCGCGGGGGCAGATGCTGCCGCGGCTCGCGCGATCGCTGGCGAATGGGTTGCCGAGGGCGGTACGGGCTCGCCCCGCTCCGGGAAGATCGTGGGACCGCTGCGCGAGGGCAGCGAATGGTTGATTGCCGCCTTCTCTCCGACGGGCCAGGTCGCCTATACGAGCCTCGATCGGATCCTCGCCGCGACGAAGCTCGGCAGTCTCCCGGGCACAGGATACGATTTCGCCCTCCTCCAGCGCGATCGCGCGGGCGAGCCCGCGCGCACGTTCGTCGCTTCGCGGACCGAACAGCTCGGGCGCGCTGCCGAGGCGGCCATTGCGACACCGCCCGGATACACGTTCCTCGCCGGTCGCCCCCTCGCCCTGCAAGTGCGCCCGCGGGCGGGCTGGTACCCCGCACGCACGCTCGCGACGGACATCGGGCTGCTCGCGCTCACGGCGTGGCTTCTCACGTTCATCGCGCACGATCTGGCGCAGCGCACCCGCCGGCTGCGGGCCGCGCTGGCCAACTCGCGCCGCCAGCTGCGCTCGGCGAACGAGCGGCTCGTCCGTGAAATCGAGCAACGCCACGAGCTCGAGGAGAGTGTCGACCGGGCACGCTTCCACGATCCCTTCACGGGTCTCCCGAACCGCCGCTGCTTCATGGACCAGCTCGATCGCGCGCTGCGCGACGCGCGCATCGGGCGGGGCCCGCGGATCGCAGTGTTCCTGATCGATATCGAACGCTTCCAGCTCATCAACGAGACGCTCGGGCATACGGCGGGCGACGAGCTCATGGTGCAGGCAGCGCGGCGCTTCGGTGAGACGGCGGCGCCGACCATCGGCATGCTCGCCCGCTGGGGCGGGGATCAGTTCGCGCTGCTCGCCCGCGGGATCGAGACGACCGATGCCGCCATGGCCCTTGCACACTCGCTTCATGAGACGCTGCGGGAGCCGTTCGAGCTGCGCCGTCACCGGCTCGCCATTACCGCGCGGGTCGGCATGACCTGCGTTGCGAAGGGGCCGCAGCGCGCGGACGACGTGGTGCGCGAGGCGGACATCGCTCTATCCGTCGCCAAGCGCGCCGAGGACTCGCTCTCCGTCGCGTATACCCCCTCGATGGGCGGCGATGCCGCGAGCCTCGTGAGTCTCGAGGCGGACCTGCACGTGGCGCTCGAGCGGCGCGAGCTCACGCTGCTCTTTCAGCCGATCGTCGATTTGCGCGGTCCGCGCGCGGTCGGCGCCGAGGCGCTGCTGCGCTGGCGGCATCCCGTCGAAGGCCTGCTGCGGCCCGACCGCTTCCTGCCGATCGCCGAGGAGGCGGGCCTCATGGTGCCGATCACTCGGTGGGCGGTGCGCCGGGTGTGCCGGCTCGCGAGCGAATGGCGCACCCGGCTGCCGCCCAATTCGCCCTTCTACCTCACGGTGAATCTGTCGGCCGCGGTACTGCGCGACCCGGAGCTCGCCGACTACGTCGGAGCGCTCCTCAAGGAGACGGCGACGCCGCCCGAAGCGCTCAAATTCGAGCTGACCGAGGGCGGCCTCATCAGCAATGTCGGCGGAGCGCGCGATGCTCTCGAGCGTCTGCGCCGCACGGGGGTGCAGCTGATGCTCGATGATTTCGGCACCGGGTACTCCTCGCTCAACCACCTGCAGCTCTTCCCGTTCGACTACGTGAAGATCGACCGGCCGATCGCGGGCGGTGCGAGCGAGCGCGGGGCGAGCCTTGCCTCCGCGATGGTGCAGCTAGCCGCGAGCCTGGGATTGACGCCGATTGCGGAAGTGGTCGAGACGCAATCGACGGCCGATGCACTCGAGGCGATGGGCTGCCACTTCGGGCAGGGCAACTTCTTCTGCGCGCCGGTCGAGCCGGAGGAAGCGCTCGCGTGCTTGCGGAGCGGCTCCCCGGCACCCGACGGCGCTGCCGCCGCAGAGGGCGCCGGAGACGACGGAACTCGAGAATGGGTCGATGATTCCCCGACGCTGATGCTGCCGGCCGGCTTCCTGTCCGAGGACAGCGCGCAGGCTTGAGCGTCCTGCGGACATGAAGGTCTTCCGCAACGCGTTCTGGCTGACGAGCAGCCGCATCACGGGGGATCTCGCGAGCTTCGCGCTGTTCGTCGCGATCTCGCGCTCGTTCGGACCGGCAACGATCGGCGAGTATTCCTTCTCGTTCGCGCTCGCAAGCTTTCTCGCCTTCCTCGCCTGCGCGGGCTTCGACGAATGCGGCAACTCGCTCTACGCGCGTGCTCCAGACGAAGACGCACGCCGCCGCGTGTGGGCAGACATCCTGACCGCGCAGTATGTGCAGCTGGTCTTCGCGGTGCTCTGCTTCGCGGTCTTTCTCGCGCTCGCGGGCGGAATCCGCGCGCCGGTATCGGTGATCGTCGAGCTCTCGACCCTCCTCACGTGCCAGTACCTCGCCCGCACGTTCTTCATTCCCTCCATGGCCAGCCAGGCAATGAAGGCGCCGGCGCTCACCGATTTCGCCTGTCGCTTCAGTGCGATCAGTTTCGCCCTCGCGGCCATCTGGGCCGCCAAAACGTCCCTGCCTGTCCTGCTCGTCGGCTTCCCGGTCGCCGGCGTGCTGCTCGCCGCGCTCGCCGCACGCAACGCTGTGGCGCACGGCATGTCGCTCCGGCCGCACGGCGATCTGAAGCGGATCGTGCGCACTCTGCGCTCCACTTGCACGTTCACCGGGTGCGAGCTGCTCGGGGCGTTCTACTCGCGAACGGACTTCCTGCTGATCGCATTGCTGCTCGGCAACGCCGAGATGGGTCTTTATGCGACCAACATGAAGTTCGTCGAATACGGAGTGATACCGCTGTACCTGCTCGGGCTGGCGGCATATCCCTCGCTCACTCGCGCCGCGGCATTCGATCCCGCGGCATTCCGCGGTAGCGTACGCGAGCTCGCACGCTTGATGTCCTTCCTCGCCGGATGGGTCGCCGTGGGGCTTTACTGCGTCGTTCCGCTGCTCATCAAACCGATCTTCGGCGCGCCCTTCGCGCCCGCCGCAGCGATTCTTCCCTGGTTCGCTGCCCTCGCCCTGCTCAAGGGCAGCGAGGGAACGATCTACCGCGCCGCGTATGCGCTGCGCCGCCCGTCCGTCTTTCTCGTTGCGATGATCGTCGGCACCGCGTTCACGATCGCGCTCAATATCGCGCTCATTCCCCGGCTCGGACTCGTCGGCGCGGTCATCGCCGCAATGGCGAGCGTCGGCGTCGTCATCATGATCTCTGCAGCGTGGCTGCGCAGGTCGCTCGAGGCCGCGGTGATGATCGGCGCCCTCGTGCGGCTCGGCGCGGCGATCGCCGCAACCGGCGCGGTGCTTCTCGGCGTCGAGCGCCTGGACGTTGCGCCCTGGATTGCCGCGCTCGCTGCCTGCGGCGCTTACCCCATCTTCGGAATCGCGGCGGGACTGCTGACCCACCCGGCGCGCAGCGTGCTGCACGCCGAGGTCTCCGTTCCCCCCGATACCCGCTCGGCCTGAGCCTCAGGCGGGGAGCACGGTCGCGCAGCTCGCGACCAGCAGACCCCAGATCAACAGCAGGATGCAGCTTCTCCAGAACACGCTTCTTACCCCTTTACCAGTAGACGCGCCCCCGGGGCGGGGCGTTCCGGCCCGCGGATTACGTTCCTGTCAGGATCACGCGGACGCGGGCAGCGCGAGCGTGCGCTTGTCGTGTCTCACCGCCGCACCATCGGGTCGTTCATAGAAGTGACTCCGCGGGTGCTCTAGAATGAGCGCCGGGGTTTTGCGCTCGAGGACCGGACGGCAGTGTGGCTCGCCTCTCAACGGCGATGGGTGAAGCGCCTTCTGCTCACCGCGGCGATCGTCGCAGTCCTCGTGGGCCTGTATGCCCTCGCGGGCTTTCTGGCGGTTCCGCACGTGCTGCGTTCCGAGCTCGTGAGCTACATCGACACCCACTACCATCGCAGGCTCGCGCTCGGCGACATCCGCTTCAATCCCTTTACATTGACGCTCGACGTGCGGAACCTCTCACTCCCCGACGCCGATGGAACCCCGATGGTGGGGGCAGGCCTGCTGCATGTCGAGCTGTCGATCGCCAGTGTCTGGCGACGAGCCGCGAGTTTCCGTGACATCCTCATCGAGCGGCCCTTCGCTCACGTCGTCGTCCGCCCCGACGGCGCGCTCAATCTCGCAGCGCTCGAAACCCCGGCCGCGCCGCCGCCGCCCGGTCCCGCCCCGGCGGTCGTGAGACTCGTGGTGGACCGATTCACGGTGGATCAGGGACGTGCGACATACGACGACCGCACGGCGGCGAAGCCGTTTCACACCGAGCTCACACCGATCGATTTCGAGCTGCGCGACTTCAGCACCATCGCGGCGGCCGCGGATGCGTACTCCCTCGATATCACGACCACGCTCGGTGAGCATTTCCAGTGGAGTGGGAACATCGGCGTGTCTCCGGATGCCTCGCGCGGCCGCTTCGAGGTGACGGCGCTGCGCGCCGCCACGCTCGCGAGCTTCCTCGGCAATGCGCTGCCGCCGCTCGAGATCTCCTCGGGTCTCATCGGCATTCAAGGCGACTACGTGCTCTCCGTGGGCAGCACGACCGATCTGCGCGTGGGGCTGAGCCGGCTCACGGTGAGCAGCCTCGGCATCGGGCCCCGCAAAGGTGCGTCCGATGACATCGATCTCTCAAACATCGAAGTCGACGGCAGCACGTTCGACCTCGCGCAGCACGCGCTCGATATCGGCCCGGTGCGGCTCAACGGCGGAACGATTCGGGTCTGGCGCACACCGGCAGGCATTCTCAACGTCGCGGAGCTGATGGCGCATGCTCCCGCCTCACAAGCCGCGACGGTGGGCTCGACCCCGACTGCGCCTGCCCCTGCATCCTCCACAAGCACTGCAGCCGCACCGCCCCCACCGGCTGCGGTCACCTGGTCGCTCGCGGCGCCCGACGTCTCGATCACGGGTCTCGAGGTCGATGCCGAGGACCGCGCAGTCACGCCCGCCGTCTCCGTGAAGCTGGGACATATCGCCTTGCACGTCGGCGGCTTTCGTTCGCCCGGCGATGCGACGCTCAACGTGTCCGCGAGCGCCACGGTCGACCGGGGCGGCCGCTTAACGGCGAAGGGCACGTATGCGCTCGAGTCCGGCGCCGCGCAGCTGCGACTCGACGTCTCCCATCTCGACCTCACTGCGCTTGAGCCCTATCTCGCGCAGCACTCTGCTGTGCGTCTCACCTCGGGCCTCCTCGGCACGAAGCTCGAGATCGCCCGGGCGATGGATGGCGCTCTCACGGTCACGGGAGATATCGGCGTCGCGAAGCTCCGCACGATCGATGACCGGCTGCGGCGGGATTTCGTCAAGTGGGATCGTTTGACGATCGACGGCTTGGACTACCGCTCAGAGCCGGCGAGGCTCTCGATCCGCGCCATCATCGCCCGTGCGCCCTACGCTCGCGTGATCGTCGCCTCGGATCGCAAGCTCAATATCGCCGAGGCCTTCACGCCGCGCACCGCTGAGGCCACGAGCCACGAGCCCGCGGAGGGCGCGGCTGTCACCGCGGACTCTCGTGCCGGAGCACGGGATCGTGCGAGCTCGCACGCACCGTCCCGAGCAAGCAGTGCCGCCGGCAAGGGTTCGGCCTTCCCGTTCCCCGTCTCCATTGGCAAGATCGTCATCACGAAGGGCTCGGCGCACTACACCGACCTGTGGATCGAGCCGCACTTCGCGCTCGCGATCCAGAGCCTCACGGGCTCGATCTCGGGCATGTCCTCGAACCCGCGCTCGCGCGCGAAGGTCGAGCTCGATGGCAAGGTCGACGAGTACGCCCCGCTTCACCTCTCCGGAGTCGTGAACCTGCTCGCGGCGACCGCCTACACCGACATGACCCTGAGCTTCAAGGGCGTCGAGCTCACCACCGCGACACCCTACTCAGCCCACTTCGCGGGCTACAAGATCGAGAAGGGCAAGATCTCCGCCGACATCAAGTACCACATCGAGAATGGCAAGCTCACCGCGAATCACCACATCGTGATCGATCAGCTGCAGCTCGGAGAGAAAGTCGAGAGCAAGGACGCCATCAAACTTCCTTTGAAACTCGCGGTGGCGCTGCTCAAGGATCGCAACGGCGTGATCGACCTGGGGCTCCCCGTGACCGGAAGCCTCGACGACCCGAAGTTCAAGCTGGGCCCGCTCATCTGGAAGGTCGTGGTCAACGTGCTCGCGAAGGCGGCGGCCGCGCCGTTCAAGCTCCTCGGCCGGCTCTTCGGCGGGGGTGAGCAGATGAAGTACATCGACTTCGAGCCCGGAAGCGCGGACCTCGATCCCGAAGCTCGGGACCGGCTCGCCAAGGTCGGCAAGGCATTGAGCGAGCGGCCGAGCCTCGAGCTCGACGTGCCGAGCGCGTATGCGCCAAGCCTGGATCGCGCGGCGCTCGGCCGGGCAATGCTCGACCAGAAGCTCGTCGCGCTTTCGAGCGAGCAGGCCTACTCCGGCAAACGGGCCCGATCGGAAAAACAGGCCAGATCAAACAAACAGGCCAGATCAGCGAAGCAGAGCGGATCGGGCAAGCAGCGCCAGGGCGTCGTGCAGGCAGGCTCTGCGGCCAATCCTCTGGCCGATCCCGCCGAGCACTTCCGTCTCCTTCTCGCGGAGTACCGCCTGGTGCTCGGCAAGGGTGCGGCCCTGCCTGCCGAGGCCGAAGCGGCTGCCGCACCCAAGAAACCGAAGAAGGGCGAGGCACCTCCCGCTCTCGAGCCGGCGATCGGCGCCCTCGAAGCGGCGCTCCTCGCGCGGCAGCAGGTCCCGAATGATCGTCTCGACTCCCTCGGACGGCACCGCGCGCGGGCGATCCGGGATGCGCTGCTCGGGGCGGACAAGATCGCACCCGGGCGGCTTTATGTGCTCAATACGGCCCCGACCGGCGTCGACGGCTCTCGAGTGCGACTCGAGCTGGGTCTCAAATAGAGAGTGTCTCGTAACTGCGCAGCCGCCGCGCGAACTCGCACAGCGCGCGAATGCCGCTCGCTTCGGCCTCCCGGCACCACTCCTTGAGCTGCGCCACGGCTTGCCCGGGATTCGAGTGCGCGTCATTCCATAATTGCTGCAGCCGCTCTCGAAAATCGACGACGGCCCGCAAGGCTTCGTGCTGCACGAGCGCTGCCTCGAGACGGCGGCGGCCCTCTTCCCCGAGCATGTGCGGATGGCGCACCAGGAGCTTCGATAGACGGGAGGCCGCCCGGGCACCGGCGCCCCGCGCAAGATCGCGACACACCGGGCGCACGACACGGCGTGCGTAGTCGCGCAGCACGTGCATGCGATGCGTGAACAACCCCTGCACGGCCGCAGCATCCAGGCGCTCGCGCGCCGCAAGGCGGGGCGGACGCGGCGCAACGCATTTGATACGCGCCAGCCGCAGGGCCGACAGGAGTCGAACCCCGATCCAGCCGGGATCGAGCTCCCAGGGCTGCACCGCAAAACGCGCCGAGCGCGGGAAGGCGTGATGGTTGTTGTGCAGCTCCTCGCCCGCGATGAACAGGCCCCAGGGGATGACGTTCGTCGCGGCCGAGTCGGTCTCGAAGCTGCGATACCCGAGCGCATGACCGACGCCGTTGATGATGCCCGCGGCGCAAAACGGCTGGGCGGCGATGTGAACGGCGACCATGATGATGCCAGGCACACCGAAGAGGACGAGCTCCGCGAGGATGAAGAACGGCAGGCCGAGCGAGGGATAGCGGCTGTACAGCCGCCGCTCGATCCAGTCATCCGGTGTGCCGCGTCCGAAATGGTCCTGCAGCAGCGGGTCCCGGGCGGATACGACATAAAGCTCATAGCCCTGCAGCAGGACGCGCTTCAAGCCGAAAAGCACCGGGCTGTGCGGATCACCCTCACGATCCGCGAAAACGTGGTGCTTGCGATGAACGGCCACCCACTGGCGGGTCACCGTTCCGGAGCTGAACCACAGCCAGAAGCGGAAAACGTGGCGCACCGCAGGATGCAGCTCGATGGCATCGTGCGCTTGCTCGCGGTGCAGGAACAGCGTGATGCTGAGGAAAAGGAACTGGATGAGCGCGAAAGCGACGAGCGCATCCCCCCACCAGGGTAGCGGAACAAGCCCGTAAAGCCATTCGGTCTGCACCAGAAAACCCCCGGGATCGGGGACTGACGCCCCGCGCGGGCGGGAGAATAAGGGAATCCGCCCTGTTGCGCAAAACCCTTGGGCCCGGCGGCCTGCGGCACGGGCGGCTCACGGACCCTCATTCAAAAGGATGCCTGCACCGTCCCGGTGCGGCTTGAAAAATCTACCCGGCGTTCGCCAGCATTGCGATTCAGTGCTCGGATGGGGTGGCAAATTCTTCTCCGAGGGCACCTCGAATTTGCATGAAGCCAGCCCTGGGACCGATCCGAATGCACGAATTTACCGACTCTGACCGGCATGCGCCGTGCACCGCTCCGCTCATCGAATCAGACGAATCGGAGATCGTGATGAAATCGATCGACGATGACATCAGATGGTTGCAGACGCAGCTCACTGTGGCGCGATGGCACCTCGATGCGGCGGTCACCGCTCCGATTGAAATCGCGCGCCGCAATATCGACCGGGCCCGCCAGTCGTATCAGGCGGCGCGCGAGGCCCTCAGAGAGTTGGGTCTGACGGGGGAGCGCTACCAGGGGCTCGCGGATGAGCTCGAAGCCATTCGCGAGCGGCTCCAAGCGGCCGGTGCGGCGGTCTGATCAGCCATCCTCGGCGCGCATTTCCGAGCTCTCGATGCGAAATGCAGGCCACCAGGACTCAGGCACTGCGCCTCGCCACGTGTCCTGCCCCGGTACGAACACCGCGATCGGGATACCGGCTGTCGAGAGAATGCAGTCGTGAATCGAGAAATCCGGCAACTCGCCCGAAACCCGCACGGGCTCGCGCGGGAACCCGAGCACCAGGCGGCATCCTCCCTCGAAGCGCATGCCCGCCCAGCGAATCCCGACATACTGCCAGCCGCCGCCGACGTATCGAATGAGCGGATCATTGCCGGGGCGCGTCCAGACGGCGCCTCCGTAGATGCGGAAATAAGGGGATTGCGCGACGACCGCGGCACCCCCTTCGTTTCCCATGACCGTCAGCCGGATCAAAGGGGCGTCGCTCCACGCTACTGAAGATAGAGAAGATAGAAAGGTGAGCCGAGCGCATTAGCAATATTTGTTCCCACCCGCGACCGTGAGAACGATTTTGCCGATGTGGCTACCCTCCTCCATCAGCTCGTGAGCACGCCAGGCCTCATCGAGTGGAAACCGGGCATGGATCGGCGGCGCTCGCAGTCGTCCCGACTCGAACCAGGGCCACACGCGCTCGAGGAGCGCCTGCGCAAGGCGTCCCTTGCGCTGCACCGTCTGCGGCCGCAGCGTGGAGGCGGAGAGCTTCAGACGCTTGAGGAGCAACGGGCGCAGGTCCAACTCGGCGTGCGCGCCGCCGAGCAGCGCGATGACTGCAATGCGACCCTCGACGGCGGCCGCTGCAACGTCGCGTGCGAGATAGTCCCCGCCCACCATGTCGAGGATCACGTCGGCACCATGCCCCCCGGTCGCCTCCTTCACCGCTTCGACGAAGTCCTCATCCCGGTACAGGATCGCGC
>JBOHZR010000115.1:0-1946 GCA_050738595.1 Steroidobacteraceae bacterium
ATCAGCCGATCGAGCCAGCGGTTGTCCCACTCCTTGTTGATGAGTCCCGCACGCGGTCCCTGGAGCTGATGGCTCATGCCGCCGGTGCCCCAGACCTGAACGTTGAGATCGTCGTCGAACGACTCGACCGCTCTGCGGATGGCTTTGCCGAGCTCGAAACATCGCCGTCCGGAGGGCGGCGGGAAAAGCACTACGTTCACGGCCAACGGAATCACCCGGACCGGCCAGCGCTCGGGTTGGCCGAACATCAGCGACATCGGCACGGTGAGGCCGTGATCGACATCCATCCGGTTGATGATCGTGAGGGCGAAATCCTGCTGGATCACGCTCTGCGCGATGTGCGAGGCCAGCTGCGGATGGCCCTCCACAACGGGCACGGGCCGCGGGCCCCAGCCCTCGTCGGCCGGCTGAAACGAGGCGGCGCAGCCGATCGCGAACGTCGGCACGAGATCGAGGCTGAACGCGGAGGCATGATCGTTGTAGACGAGCACGACCACGTCAGGCTTCTGGCGCACGATCCATTGCTTGGAGAAGTCATAGCCCGCGAACAGGGGCGTCCAGTAGGGTTCGGCCGAGCGTCCGTTGTCGAGAGCCGCGCCGATCGCGGGGACGTGCGAGGTGGCGGCGCCGGCGGTGATTCGAGCCACTATTTCTTCTCCTTTTCAGAGGCTTCCGCGGCAGGAGTTTCTCCAATGCGGCGATTACCTTCCGGCGAGCGGCCTCCTTGCAGCATCATGGTCGCGTAAGCCTCCTGCGTCATGCCGGTCATCGTGGCCGCCGCGTACTGGAAGCTCTTGCCGTCCGTCGAGAAGAGCTTCGCGAGAAAATAGATATTACCGCCAAGGGAGATCATCCGATTGAAGTCGCGCGCCAGCACGGCTTGCTTCTGCTCCTCTGACATCGGCCACTCGTCGAGGTATGCCCGCTCGTCGCGCTTGAAACGCACGCGGTTGTCCGCTTTCATCAACGACATGCAGAACTGGTTGAGGTGATAACCCTTGCGCGCCTGATCCGCATCGAAGATCACCGTGCCGGGGATATCCGAATAGGGTTTTTCGAGTGCCATGCGATTGCACCGTCAGCGATTGAAGTAGAGCCGGCTGGGATTCTCGACCAGGAGCTTCTGCCGCAGAGCCGGCGTCGGCGCAATCTGCGGCACGTAGTCGAGCAGCTTCCCGTCGTCCGGCATGTCGCTCTTGAGGTTGGGATGCGGCCAGTCGGTTCCCCAGAGAACCCGGTCCGGAAAGGTCTCGACGAGCCTGCGGGCGAAGGGCACGACATCCGCGTAGCCGGGCGGCCCGGCTTTGGAGAGACGCTCCGGACCGCTCACTTTTGCCCATACGTTGGGACACTCCCGCAGCAGGCGGACGAACAGCTCGAACTCGGGCCCTTCGACTGACTTCGTCACATCGGGCCGGCCCATGTGATCGACGACGAGGGTCGCCGGGAGGGAGGCGAAGAAGTCGTATAGCTGCGGCAGCTCCGCGGCCTCGAAGTAGATGACGATGTGCCAGCCGAGCGCGGCTACCCGCCGGGCGATTTCCTCGAGCACGTCGCGAGGCGTCGTGTCGACGAGGCGTTTGACGAAATTGAAGCGCACCCCGCGAACGCCCGCGGCATCGAGTGCGCGCAGCTCCGAGTCCGTTACGGTGCGTGCGACCGAGGCGACCCCACGCGCACGGCCCTGCGATGCGCGCAGCGCATCCACGAGCGCCCGATTGTCGGTGCCGTGGCAAGTCGCCTGCACGATGACATTGCGCTCCAGGCCGAGGAAGTCGCGCAGCGCCCACAGGTGCTCCTTGGAGGCGTCGCACGGTGTGTATTTGCGCTCCGGCGCGTAGGGAAATTCCGCGCTGGGACCAAACACGTGGCAGTGGGCATCGACGGCGCCCGGCGGTGGAGCGTAGTTGGGCTTGGAGGGACTGCCATGGTAGCAAAGCCAGTCC
>JBOHZR010000116.1:0-21559 GCA_050738595.1 Steroidobacteraceae bacterium
CTGCGGAGGCTCGCGGCGGACGCGGGCGCAGTGTGGCCGTCTCGAGCCGGTCCGCCGGCTCGGCGTCGGGCTCCGCGCGCAGCGGCGCGTCGGCCCGCGGCGAGCAGCGTCGGGCTTCGACGGCCGCGAAGCGCCCGGCGCCTCAGCGCACCTCGGGGCGGCGGCCGAGCGCGAAGCCCCCGGCGAGCAAGGGCAGGGCGCGCTCCGGACGCGGCAGGGGACGGCGCTGAGGAATCATGGCGAGCCGCATTGAGGCGGATTCGCCTGCGAAGGTAGGCATCGAGGCGGAGCATACCGATCCGCCCCGCGCCTCGACGGCCGGCTGGCGCGGCTGGAACCTGCGACGGTACCTCGTTGCCGGGATGCTCGTGTGGCTCCCGATCCTCGCCACGATATGGGTGGTGGGCTTCATCGTCGACGTGATGGACCGGACGTTCGTGCTGCTGCCCGAGCGGCTGCGTCCGGAGGCGCTGCTCGGCATCTACATTCCCGGTCTGGGGGTCCTGTTCGCCTTCGTTCTGGTGCTGCTGACGGGACTCGCGGTGACGAACCTCGTCGGCCGCCAGCTCGTGACGTACTGGGAGGAGCTTCTCGCGCGGATTCCGCTCGTGCGGTCGGTGTACAGCGGCGTCAAGAGTTTCGCCGAGAGCGTGCTCACTTCGAGCCACTCGTTCCGGCAGGTCGTGGCCGTAGAGTATCCGCGCGCGGGTATCTGGAGCATCGGGTTCGTCACCGCGGAGGATGTGCCGGAGGTGAGCGCGAAGACCGGCGAGCCGCTCGTGTGCGTCTTCATCTCTCCGGCGCCGAATCCGACCGCCGGCTTCATCATCCTCGTCCCGCACTCGCAGCTCGTTCCGCTCGACATGAGCGTCGATGCCGCGATGAAGATGATCGTCACCTGCGGCGTCGTCACGCCGCCCTATAGGGCCGTATCCGCACCGATCCAGCACGGCGTCGAGTGATCCGTCGCCGGCGCATCGCGCGCCCGAGATCGGGTAAGCTGAAAAAGTATGCGCACGCACTACTGCGGAGAAGTCAACGAGACGCTCATCGGCCGCGAGATCGCAGTCGCAGGCTGGGTGCATCGCCGCCGCGATCACGGCGGCGTGATCTTCGCCGATCTGCGTGATCGGGAGGGACTGTTGCAGGTGGTCTTCGATCCCGACCGCGCGCAGATTTTCAAAGAAGCGGAGCGGCTGCGCAACGAGTTCGTGGTGAGCGTGCGCGGGCGCGTGCGCGCGCGCCCCGCCGGCACGATCAATCCGAGCCTCGCGTCCGGCCGCGTGGAGCTCGACGCCGAGTCGATCGAGGTGCTCAATCGCTCCGAGCCGCTGCCGTTCCAGCTCGATGAGAGCGTGAGCGAGGAGCTGCGGCTCAAATACCGCTACCTCGACCTGCGCCGCGAGATCATGCGCGATCGGCTCGCGCTGCGCTATCGGCTGACGCGCGCCATGCGTGCGTTTCTCGATGCGAACGGATTCATGGACATCGAGACGCCGGTGCTCGGAAAGTCGACGCCGGAGGGGGCGCGGGACTACCTCGTTCCAAGCCGCACGCACGCCGGAAAGTTCTTTGCGCTGCCGCAGTCGCCGCAGCTTTTCAAACAGCTCCTCATGGTCGCGGGATTCGACCGGTACTATCAGATCGTGCGCTGCTTTCGCGACGAGGACTTGCGCGCGGACCGGCAGCCTGAGTTCACGCAGCTCGACATCGAGACCTCATTCCTCTCTCAGGAGCAGATCATGCGCCTCATGGAGGGGCTGGTGCGGCACGTGTTCCGCGAGGTCCTCGGCGCCGAGCTGCCCGATCCATTCCCGCGCATGACGTACGCGGAGGCGATGCGCCGCTACGGCTCGGACAAGCCCGATCTGCGCATCGCTCTGGAGCTCGTGGACCTTGCCGACCTCGTGAAGGACTGCGACTTCAAAGTCTTCGCGGCGCCGGCGAACGATCCCGCGGGCAGGGTCGCGGCATTGCGCGTCCCGCAAGGCGGAGCGCTCTCGCGCAAGGAGATCGACGACTACACGGCATTCGTCGCGCGCTACGGCGCGAAGGGGCTCGCGTACATCAAGGTCAACGAGCGCGCGAAGGCGAAGGAGGGCCTGCAGTCCCCGATCGTCAAGTTCCTGAGCGATGCCGCGGTGCGCGGAATCCTGGAGCGAACCGCCGCGGAGGATGGCGATTTGATCTTCTTCGGCGCAGGGAGCGCGAAGGTCGTGAACGACTCCCTCGGCGCGCTGCGCATTGCGATCGGTCAGGCGACGGGCCGGGTCGAGGAGGGCTGGCGGCCGCTCTGGGTGTTCGACTTCCCGATGTTTGAATGGGAGGCGGACGAGAAGCGCTGGGTCGCCATGCACCATCCCTTCACCTCTCCGAAGAGCGACGATCCGCGGGAGCTCGAGGCCGGCCCGCAGAGCGCGCTCGCGCAGGCGTACGACCTCGCGCTCAACGGCTCGGAGGTCGGCGGCGGCTCGGTCCGTATCCATCGCGAGCAGATGCAGTCCGCGGTCTTTGATCTGCTCGGGATCGGCCGGGAGGACGCGCAGCGCAAGTTCGGATTCCTCCT
Source organism: Steroidobacteraceae bacterium (assembly GCA_050738595.1). Taxonomy (GTDB): domain Bacteria; phylum Pseudomonadota; class Gammaproteobacteria; order Steroidobacterales; family Steroidobacteraceae; genus JASHUC01. The sequence goes on from JBOHZR010000116.1 coordinate 2,567, forward strand.
CGATGCGCTCAAGTTCGGGGCGCCGCCGCACGGCGGAATCGCCTTCGGCCTCGACCGCATGGCGATGCTCATGGCGGGCGCGGAAAACATACGAGACGTGATCGCATTCCCGAAGACCCAGACCGCGGCCGATCCGCTCACGGATGCGCCGTCGGAGGTCGCGGAAGCGCAGCTCCGGGAGCTGCACATTCGTGTGCGCACGCCCCCGGGATGATGGCGCGCGAGGCAGTCGTCTACGTTCACGGCCTCTGGTCCTCGCGCGCGGACTCGTTTCTGCTTCGCCGGCGCCTCGCGAGCGCGCTCGGCTGCCAGGTGTGGGTGTTCACGTATTCGAGCATCTCGAGCTCGATGGGTGAGGTGATCGAGCAGCTGCACCGGTTCATCGGGGAGCGATGCGGACGGGGGCCGCTCGATGCGCTCCACTGGGTCGGCCACAGCCTCGGCGGACTCGTCATCTATCGGTTTCTCGAACGGCATACCGATCATCTGCCCGGGCGAGTGGTATTCATCGGCACGCCGGCCGTCGCATGCTGCGCAGCGGTGGGGCTCGCGCGGCTGCGCTTTCTCGCTCCCTTCATCGGCCAATGTGTGCGAGAGGAGCTGCTCATCGAGCGGGAGCGCCGCTGGAGCAATCCCCGCGAGCTCGGCATCATCGCCGGCACGCGGCCGCTCGGATTCGGGCGTGTGGTCGCGCGCCTCGAGGGCGAGAACGACGGCACGGTCGCCGTGAGCGAGACGCGTCTGCCCGGCGCGTCGGATTTCATCACGCTGCCGGCGACGCACATGGGGCTGCTCGTCTCGACGCGGGCGGCGCGCGAGACGGCGGTGTTCCTGCGCGCGGCTCACTTCTCGCTGTCGCCGCGCGTTCCCTTTCCGCCAGTGAGCAGCACGCGCAGCTCGTAAAGCTTTTCGAGCGCCGCCCGCGGGCTCAAGGCATCCGGATCGAGCGCCGCGAGGGCCGCGCCGACCGCTGTGAGCGCCGGATCGGCGAGCACCGGATCGGCGAGCGTCGCAGCGGCGCTGCCGGGAAGCTGCCGGACCGCCGCGCCGCCCGCGCCGCCCGCCGCCGCCGCCGGTGTGAACAGCGGCAGCTCCGCCTGATTGCTCCGGGCAAGCCGCCCATCGCGCTCCGACTCGAGCGCGGCGAGATACTCGCGCGCGCGCGCGATGACCTCGCGAGGAACCCCCGCGAGCTGCGCGACCTGCAGACCGTAGCTGCGATTCGCCGGGCCGTCCTTCACCGCATGCAGGAAGACGATCGCCTCGCTGTGCTCGGTCGCATCGAGGTGCACGTTCGCGCATCCTTCGATTTCGCTCGCGAGCGCCGTGAGCTCGAAATAATGCGTCGCGAAGAGCGTGAACGCGCGCAGGCGCACGGCGATGTGCCGCGCCATCGACCACGCGAGCGACAGGCCGTCGAAGGTGCTCGTGCCGCGGCCGATCTCATCCATCAGGATGAGGCTCCGGGGCGTCGCGTTGTGCAGGATGTTCGCGGCCTCGGTCATCTCCACCATGAACGTGGAGCGACCGCCCGCGAGATCGTCCGCGGCGCCGATGCGCGTGAAGATGCGGTCCATCGGCCCGATCACCGCCCGATTGGCGGGCACGAAGCTGCCCATGTGAGCCAGGATGACGATGAGGGCGGCCTGGCGCATGTAGGTCGATTTCCCGCCCATGTTCGGACCGGTGATGATCAGCATCCGCCGTCCGGCATCGAGCGCCAGGTCGTTCGGCACGAACGTGCTGCCGAGGACGCGCTCGACGACCGGGTGCCGGCCGCCATCGATCGCGAGGACGGGCTCCTCGACGAGCTGCGGCGCGGCCCACTCGAGCTCAGAGGCCCGCCCCGCAAGACTCGCGAGCGCATCGAGCTCGGCGATCGCCGCAGCCGTCGCCTGCAGGGTCCCCAGACGGTCGATGAGCTGAGTGAGCACCGCCTCGTAGAGCTCCTTCTCGCGCGCGAGCGCGCGCTCTCGGGCGCTCAGCACCTTGTCCTCGAAACTCGCGAGCTCCGCGGTGACGAAGCGCTCGACCGATTTGACGGTCTGGCGGCGGACGTAGTCCTTCGGCACGCGCTCCGCGTCGCGCCGGGACACCTCGATGAAAAAGCCCTGCACGCGGTTGAAGCCGAGCTTGAGCGCCGTGATGCCGGTGCGCTCGCGCTCTCTGCGCTCGAGCTCGAGCAGAAAGTCGTCGGTGTTCGTGGCGATGCGCTTGAGCTCGTCGAGCTCGGCGTCGTAGCCCGGCTCGATCACATCGCCGTCGCGCACGAGCGGGGAGGGTTCGGCGGCGATGGCGCGCTCGAGCAGCGTGCGCGCATCGGCATGCTCTGCGATGCGCTCGAGGATCGCCTCGAGGAGCGGCGAGTCGAGCGCGGCGAGCTCGCGGCGCAGCGTGGGTAGCGCACCGAGCGCGGTGCGCAGCTGTGCAAGGTCGCGCGGACGCGCCGAGCGCAGCGCGATGCGCGCGAGAACCCGCTCGATGTCGCCGACTGCGCGCAGGTGTTCGCCGAAGACATCGAAGCGGCGCTGGTCGATGAGGGTTGCGAGCGCCTGATACCTCGCGCGCAGCAGCGGCGCATCGCGCAGCGGCCGATTGAGCCAACGCCTGAGCTCGCGCGATCCCATCGCAGTCGCGCATCGGTCGAGGACCGCGAAGAGCGTCGCCTCGGGCCGTCCGGAGAGACTCGCATCGAGCTCGAGGTTGCGCCGCGTGGCGGCATCGAGGAGGAGCGCGTCCGAGCGCTCCTCGACGGAGAGCGCGCGGATGTGGGGCAGGGCCGAGCGCTGCGTGTCGCGGACGTATTGCAGCAGTGCGCCGGCGGCGGCGAGGGCGAGCGGCAGCTCATCGACGCCGTAGCCTTTCAAATCGAGCGTGCCGAGCTGATCCGTGAGCAGCCGCGAGGCGCTCGCGAGCTCGAAATGCCACGGCGGCCGCATGCGCACCGCCGCAGCGTTGCGAGCCAGCGCCGCCACCTCGGGCCGCGCATCCTCCGGCGCGAGCAGCTCTGCGGGCTTGAGCCGCTCGAGCTCCGCGGCGAGGGCATGCTCGCCCTCGGCCTGCAGCAGCGTGAAGCGGCCCGCGGCGAGGTCGAGCCAGGCGAGCCCGAATCGCCCCCCGTCGCAGGCGAGCGCGGCGAGGAGCGTCTCGCGGCGCTCATCGAGCAGGGCCGCCTCGGTGACGGTGCCAGGCGTGACGACGCGCACGACCTGGCGGTCCACGGGTCCTTTCGACTTCGCCGGATCGCCGAGCTGCTCGCAGATCGCGACGCACTCGCCCTTGCGCACGAGTCGCGCGAGGTAGCTCTCGAGTGCATGCACGGGCACGCCCGCCATGGGAATCGGCTGCCCTGCCGAGTGGCCGCGCGTGGTGAGTGTGATGTCGAGCAGCGCCGCGGCACGGCGCGCGTCGTCATAGAATAATTCGTAGAAATCGCCCATCCGATAGAACAGCAGCGTGTCCGGATGCTGAGCTTTGATCCTCAGGTACTGCTGCATGACCGGGGTGTGGCTTGGCGGATCGCCGGCCTCCGGGATGACACGTGTGTTTTTCATTGAGAATCAGCGAATTACAAGCCCAGGTGTGCCCTGCATCGTGCATCGCTTTGCAGGCACGCGCTCGCTAGCCTCGTCGGCATCCGCGTCCTGCGCCCGAAAGCCGGACCGCGCGAGATTACCCGAAGCTGGCTCGTGCGGTGACGCGACGACGGCCGCGCTCGGGTTGACAGTCGCGAAGAGCCCTCGGTAGGCTGTGACGCCGATGAAAACGATTGCAGCGAGTCGACCGCTCCGAGGTTAATCGATGAGAACGCTTCGCCGAAGGCTTTCGCGTGACCGTTCATGACGGACGAGTTGATGAACTTCACGGAGCACGGCCCCGTCGCCGAGGCCGATCCCTGGAAGGCCCGGCTCGACCTCGCCGAGCACCTGAACGATCGGCGCGAACGGGCAGCGCTGGGGGAGCGACGCTGATGCGTGTGGTGCTCGGGCTCGCGGTGGGTCTCTGTATGCTCGCAGCGCAGAGCGCGTACGCCGCCGGTCCACTCTATCGGGACGCGGGGGCGCCGCTCGAGGCGCGCGTCGCCGATCTGTTCGGGCGATTGACCCCCGATGAGAAGATCGCGCTGATGGCCGGAGGAAGCAGCTTCGCGACGGCGCCCATTGCGCGGCTCGGCATTCCGGCGCTGCGCTTCTCCGACGGGCCGAACGGCGTGCGCTCGAACGAGGGCCGAGCCGCGACGGTGTTTCCGACGGGCTCGGCGCTCGCGGCGACCTGGAATCCCGCGGTGATCCGGGCGGTCGGGCAGGCGATCGGCCGCGAAGCGCTCGCGATGAACGTGCAGGCGATGCTGGGGCCGGACGTGAACACTCAACGCGTGCCGTTCGCCGGCCGCAATTTCGAGGACTATTCCGAGGACCCGTATCTCGCGGGCACCATCGGCGTCGCGATGGTGCGCGGCATCCAGAGCGAGGGCGTCGGTGCGACGGTGAAGCATTTCGTCGCGAACGAGCAGGAGCTCGACCGCCTGCGCATCAGCTCGAACGTCGACGAGCGGACCTTGCGCGAAATCTATCTGCGGCCTTTCGAGATGATCGTCGAGCAGGCCCACCCATGGGCGGTGATGGCCTCCTACAATCGTTTGAACGGCACTTACATGACGGAGAACGGCCGCCTCATCCGCGGCGTGCTCGATGGGGAGTGGGGGTTCGAGGGCGTCCTGATGTCGGACTGGGGCGCGGTGCATACGACCGTCGCCGCCGCCGATGCGGGCGTCGATCTCGAGATGCCCGGGCCGCCGCAGTACTTCGGCGCGCATCTGCGGGCCGCGGTGCGTAACTGGCAGGTCGATGAGAGCGCCGTGGACGATGCGGCGCGGCGCATGGTGCGGCTGATCCTGCGCTCCGGCCTGCTCGATGGCAGGCCCCGGCCCTCCGGAGAGCTTCTGAGCGCCCGCAATCGCGCAGCCGCGCTCGCGGCCGCGCGCGAGTCGATCGTGCTGCTGAAGAACGATCATGGCCTGCTCCCGCTCGAGCGTTCGCACATCCGCACGCTCGCCGTGATCGGTCCAAACGCGGACATTCCGCTGTATGAGGGCGGGGGGAGCGCGCACGTCATTCCTTCGCGGGTGGTGACCCCTCTCATGAGCCTCAAGCGTCTCGCCGGCCGCGGCATCGACATCCGATACGCGCGCGGCGCCGACAACGACGAGGTGCCCCCACCGATCGACTCGCGGCTGCTCGCGCCCGCCACCGCCGGTCGAGCCCCCGGCCGTTCCGCCGGCTATGGACTCGCGTTCAGCTACTACGCCAACGCAAATTTTTCGGGCAAGCCGGTGCGCGCTGGCGTCGAGACCGACTTCGACAAGACGAGGCTCGCAGCCGATCTCACGCAGGTGTCCGCGCGCTGGGAAGGCTACCTGCTTGCGCCGCAGAGCGGCCATTATGAGTTCAGCCTGAGCGCCATGGGACAGGTCACGCTCGATGTCGATGGCCGGCGTCTCATCGGCCCGCAGAGCGGCTCGAAGCAGGCGCCCCGGATCGACTTCGGCGCGCCGGTGCAGCTTGCGACGATCTCGCTGCAGGCCGGACGCCGATACCCGATCCGGCTGCAGTACGTGAGCCCGCCGAGCGCTTTCCACTCGATGCACCTCGGGCTGCGGCTGCCGCCGCCGTCGCTCGAGCAGGCGGTTGCGGCCGCACGGGGCGCAGATGCGGCCATCGTATTCGTCGGCTCTTCACGCTCGACGGATACCGAGGGACGCGATCGCACGAGCCTGCGCCTCGGGGGCGGACAGGACGAGCTCGTCGAGGCGGTGCTCGCGGCCAATCCGCATACCATCGTCGTGCTGCAGTCCGGCGCCCCGTACGAGCTGCCGTGGGCGGACGAGGCACCCGCGATCATCGAGGACTGGCTCGATGGCGATCAAGGGCCGGATGCGATCGCGCAGGTCCTCTTCGGCGAGATCGACCCATCCGGCAAGCTGCCGTTCACCTTCCCCCGCCGGCCCGCGGACACACCGACCTATCTCTACTATCCCGCGGAGCGCGATGCCGACTACGGCGAAGGGGTGTTCGTCGGCTATCGCTACTACGACAAGCGGCAGATCGCGCCGCTCTTCCCGTTCGGACACGGGCTCTCTTACACGACGTTCACCTACAGCGATCTGCGGGTCCCGGCGCACGCGGCGATGGGCCAGCCGTTCGACGTCACGGTGAACGTGCGGAACACCGGCTCGCGGGCGGGCGAGGAGACGGTGCAGCTGTACATCGGGGACGAGGCGACCACGACCGTCGTGCGGCCGGTCAAGGAGCTGAAGGGGTTCGAGAAGATCGAGCTCGCCCCCGGGGAGTCGAAGACCGTGCGGTTCATGGTGACACCGCGCGACCTCGCGTACTACGACATTCATCGCCACGCGTGGATCAGCACCCCGGGGACGCATCGCCTCTACGTCGGGGGCTCCTCCCGCGATATCCGCGAGCAGATGGACTTTGAGTGGACGGCCTCGCAAGGCTGAGCAACCGCGTCCGCGGACCGCGCGCGGTGCTCGAGGGACTGGGCGAGTGGACCCGTCGCGGGCTCCTCAGGGGCGGGGCGCCCGCGAGCGCCGCGCCCTGACCGTTCCTCTGCGCGGCGCGCGCGGCGGTGCCGTGCTCTCGCGAACGATCAGTCGGGTCGGCAGCGCGACTTCGTCTGCCACGCCGCGCCCCTCCAGCTGCTCGATCAACTCGTGCGCGGCACGCCGTCCGAGTTCGTAGCGCGGGATGTGAACTGTGGTGAGCGGTGGGTTGTAGAACTCGGCCATGTTCTGATCGTCGAAGCCGACGATCGAGATGTCGCCTGGCACCGTGAGGCCCAGTTTGTGAAGCATGCGGATGGCACCGAAAGCCATCTCGTCGTTGCCGCACAGCACGGCCGTCGGCGGTTCCTCGAGCTGCATCAGTCTCTCCATGCCGGCGGCGCCCGACGGCATGAAGTAGTCGCCGCGATAGATCAGCTCTGGAGGGCTCGGCAAGGCAGCGCTCTGGAGCGCATCGCGATACCCCTCGATGCGCCGGGTCGTGCTCGGAACGGTTTTGCTGCCCGCGATGTGCGCGATGCGACGATGTCCGAGCTCGATCAGGTGACGCGTCGCCTCGCTGGCGCCGCTCCGATGGTCGGTCCGGATGACAGGGACCGAAGCGGCCTGCGGCAGCCGCTCGAGCACGGTCACGAGCGGTGGCAGGGGGGATTTTCCCTGCGCGTAGTCGGACGGCAGCAGTCCGGTGAGCAAGATGATGCCGTCCGCCTGGCCGCTCGCGACCTGATCGAAGCAGTCCTTCTCCTTCTCCGGGTCGCGGTTGCTGTTTCCGAGCAGCAGGGCGAAGCCGCGCTGCCGGGTCACTTCCTCGGCTCCGGCGAAGATCTCGAGGAAGAACGGGCTCAGAGTCGGAACGACGACCAGGATGGCGCGTGTCTGCCCTCGGCGCAGCCCGCGTGCGAGTAGGTTCGGCCGATAGCCGAGCCGCTCGACGGCCTTCATGACGCGCTCGCGCGTCTCATGGCGCAGCAGCTCGGGGCGCGACAGTGCCCGCGAAACCGTGGCCACGGAGATGCCGAGCTCGCGCGCGACGTCTTTGATCGTCGTCGCCATATGCGTCGCCGGCCGCGCTCTCCTCATCATGCGCACGAGAGTATGCGTGCGACCCTGCGCTGCCAAGGCTGCGCGCATCGCGGGGCGTCGTGCTCGCCTGCATATGGCTAGAATCTGGTGAGCCGACGTTCCGATCGGGGGAGGCGAAGATGAATCCACGGGGCAAGAGAGCATTTCAGCCGCGGCTGTCGCAGCGGCTCGCGGCCGGAACATTCGCGATGATGGCGGCCGCGGCACTGGCCCTGACTCATTCGGCCGCCATTTCCGCCGCGGCCCGGGCCGGGAACTGCGATGAGACGTGCCTGAAGGGATTCATGGACGCCTATCTCGGGGCGCTCGAGAGGCACGATCCTGCCTCGCTCCCGCTCGCCGCGCACTATCGCTACACGGAGAACGGCGCGGCTCTCGTACTGGGAAGGGAGGGGCTGTGGGTGACTTTCAATCGCTACGGCCCCTATCGCCACGATGTGTTCGATCCCGCGAGCGGCGGTGTCGCCACGTACGTCAACCTGCTCGAGAATCACGAGGCCCCGTTTCCGGACCTGCTCGCGGTGCGGCTGAAGGTCGTGAACCACGCCATCACCGAGATCGAGACGGTGGTCGACCGGCACGCGCGATCGGCGTGGAACCTGCCGCCGAAGGATCCGAGCTGGCTGGCCATCATGGAGCGCAAGGAGCCCGCGGCGACGCGGATCTCGCGTGAGGCGTTGAGGAAGGGCGCCCTCGGCTATCTGCGCTCGGTCGCCTTCCACGACGCTGCGCTCGCTCCCTATGCTGCGTCCTGTATCCGTCTGGAAGATGGCAACGTGACGGCGTACGGACCGCACGATGTGCCCCCGGTGCCGATCGGGCGGCAGCCGACGGCGGTCGCGGGGGAGGCGGCCCGGCCGAACATGCTCGGCATCGGCTGCGGCACGCAGCTCGATTTCATGGAGTACTCATTCATCACGGGATATGAGGACGCGCACTTCCCGATCGTCGACGTCGAGCGCCAGCTCGTGTTCGCCACGTTCGACTTCATGCGCCGCGGAAACGTGGAGAGCTGGACTTATCAGGGCCACCGCTTCGCCATGCCGGAGGGCATGCGGGAGCCGAACGAGATCCTCAACACCGAGATTTTCAAATTCGTGGACGGCAAGATCTCGCGGGTCGAAGCGGTCTTCGAGGGCCCGCAGGCGTACAAGCGAGGGACGGGCTGGCCGGGCGGCACTGCCGCCGAGTCGCGGCCGAGATGAAGGATGCCGCTCTCTCCCGGCTCGCCGCGCGCGTGGGGGCGCAGCTGCGCCGCGCGGGCCTTCGCGTGGCCACGGCGGAGTCGTGCACGGCCGGCTGGATCGCGAAAGCACTGACGGATGCGCCGGGGAGCTCCGAGTGGATCGACAGCGGCTACGTCACGTACTCGAATGACGCGAAGGTGCGCATGCTCGGCATCTCACCCCGTACGCTCGAGCGCTTCGGCGCGGTGAGCCGCCCGACCGTTCGGGAGATGGCCCGTGGCGCACTCAGAGCCTCCGGCGTCGAAGTCGCCGTCGCGGTGAGCGGGATTGCGGGCCCCGATGGGGGCATGCCCGCAAAACCCGTCGGCACCGTGTGGTTCTGCGTCGCCCGGCACCGACGGGGACGCATCGAGCTCGCGACGGTACGCGAGCGTTTCAGGGGCGACCGCGATGCTGTCCGGCGCAAATCCGTCGAGCGGGCACTGCGCCTCGTTGCCGCGCTGCTCGCATTACCGGCGCGGCGGCCCGGCCGGCTCCTGCCGCGGGTGCGGCGAGGCCGCCGCCTCGCGCCACGATGAGTACGCGCCGGCTGTTCTTCGCGTTGTGGCCGGACCAGACGATGCGGGAGGCGCTGTTCGCGGCGATCGATGGCGCCGCCGTGGGGGCCGTGCGGGAAGGCCGACCCGTGCCGCTCGCGAACCTGCACGTGACGCTCGCCTTCCTCGGCTCGGTGCCCGAGGCCGCGCTCGCTTCTCTCATCGAGCTCGCGCGGGAAGTCGCAGTCGCTCGATCGGGCGAAGGGCGTGGTGTCGGCGCGGCGACTCGAGTCAGCGAGCGATCGAGCGCGGCGATTGCGATGCGGCTCGATCGGATCGAGCACTGGCGCCGGGCGGAGATCCTCTGCGCGGCGGCGAGCCGGATGCCCGCTGGGGCGGAGGAGTTATCCGACGCATTGAAGTCGACGCTGGTCGCGGCCGGCTTTCGTCCTGATCTCAAGCCGTTCCGCGCGCACGTGACGCTTGCTCGTCAGGTGCGGCGAGCGCCTGCGAATCCCGGCATGCAGGCGGTGACGTGGAGTTTCGGAGAGTTCGCTCTCATCGAGAGCCGTACGCTCCCCGAGGGCTCCTCATACAGTACCGTTGCCTCGTGGGCACTGTGCGAGGAGGCGCCGCAGCAGTCTCGCGGGACTTCCGATCGGGCCTGAAAAATCACGCGAACGCGCCGCTTTCTCGCATTCGCGTCAGGCGACGATGTGAGATAATTCGCGCGCGAAATCCGGCGCTCACACCGGACTCACACCGGCACTCACGCTCGCACGCGGATCTGCGCAAACCGAGGCACGTTCAAATGGATGACAACCGCAAGAAGGCGCTCGCCGCCGCACTGGGCCAGATCGAGAAGCAGTTCGGCAAGGGCTCCGTCATGCGCTTGGGCGATGCGCCGGCCTCGTGGGACGTGGAGGCCGTGTCGACCGGATCGCTCGGGCTCGACATCGCGCTCGGCATCGGGGGGCTCCCGCGGGGACGCGTCGTCGAGGTCTTTGGCCCGGAGGCTTCGGGCAAGACCACTCTCACGCTGCAGGTCGTGGCGGAGATCCAGCGCGACGGCGGCACGGCCGCGTTCGTCGATGCCGAGCACGCGCTCGATCCCGCCTACGCCGAGAAGCTCGGCGTGAATGTCGCGGAGCTCCTCGTCTCTCAGCCCGACACCGGCGAGCAGGCGCTCGAGATCACCGACATGCTGGTGCGCTCGGGCGCGGTCGATCTCGTCGTGATCGACTCGGTCGCCGCTCTCACGCCGAAGGCGGAGATCGAAGGCGAGATGGGCGAGCTGCAGGTCGGCCTGCACGCTCGACTCATGTCGCAGGCGATGCGCAAGCTCACGGGCAACATCAAGCGCTCGAACACGATCGTCGTCTTCATCAATCAGATTCGCATGAAGATCGGGGTCATGTTCGGCAATCCCGAGACGACGACCGGCGGCAACGCGCTCAAGTTCTACTCCTCCGTGCGGCTCGACATCCGCCGCATCGGGGCGATCAAGAACGGCGAGGAGGTCGTCGGGAACATGACGCGGGTGAAGGTGGTGAAGAACAAGGTCTCGCCGCCTTTTCGCGAGGCCGAGTTCGAGATCATGTACGGCTTTGGGATCTCCCGAGAGGGGGAGATCATCGAGCTCGGCAGCCAGCAGGGCATCATCGAGAAGTCGGGCGCCTGGTACAGCTACAAGGGCGAGCGCATCGGCCAGGGTAAGGACAACGCACGGACCTATCTGCAGCAGCACCGGGAGATTGCGCGCGAGATCGAGGATCAGGTCCGGGCGCGTCTTCTGCCCGTGCGGCAGGGACGCAACACCGATCAGGCGAACACGGCCTGAGAGCTCGTCCCTCGCTGCCGTAGCGCCTCGCCGCCTCGCCGCGCCGTGCGCCCGGGACCCGGCAAGCGCAAGCGCCTCGACTCGGGTGAGAGCGCCGATCCGGAGGCTGCGCGGGTGGCGGCGATTGCGCTGCTCGCGCGCCGTGACTTTGCAAGCGTCGAGCTGGCGCGCCGCCTCGTGGCGCGGGGCTTCGAGGAGAGCGCCGTCGCCGCGGCCCTCGCGACGCTCATGGCGGAGCGGGCGCTGGACGATGCGCGCTTCGCGCAAAGCTACGTCGCCTATCATGCGGGCCGAGGGCAGGGACCGGTGCGCATCGGCGCCGATCTCGCTGCGCTCGGGCTCACGCCCATTGAGATCGAGACGGCTCTCGCGGCTGGGCCGGACTGGCGAGTCCTCGCCCGCGAGGTGCGCGTGCGGAAGTTCGGAGCGCGAGAGCCCGTGAGCTGGGCCGCGAAGGGGCGCCAAGGGAGATTTTTGCAGTACCGGGGGTTTTCATCGGATCATATCCGTTCCGCCCTTGGCTCAGACCCCGGTATTGAGTGATGTCCTCGATGCGTTCGCGAGTCACGGACTCGGCTGAGTCCGCCGGCGCGCCCCGCCCGTCCACTGCAAGGGGTGGCCCGAGCGCGGCCGAGATCCGCCGCGCCTTTCTCGAGTTCTTCCGCGCGCGCGGCCATGCGATCGTGCCTTCGAGCCCGCTCATCCCGGGGAACGATCCGACGCTCCTGTTCACGAACGCGGGCATGGTGCAGTTCAAGGATGTCTTTCTCGGCAAGGAGCGCCGCGATTATGTGCGCGCGGCCTCGAGTCAGCGCTGTGTGCGTGCAGGGGGCAAGCACAACGATCTCGAGAACGTCGGGTACACGGCGCGGCACCTGACCTTCTTCGAGATGCTCGGCAACTTCTCCTTCGGAGACTACTTCAAACGCGAGGCGATCCGGTTCGCCTGGGATTTCATCACGCGCGAGCTCGCGATCGATCCCGCGCGGCTCTGGGTCACCGTCTATCGTGAGGACGATGAGGCGGCCCGCATCTGGCTCGAGGAGATCGGCGTTCCGGCTGCGCGAGTCGTGCGGCTTGGAGACGATTCGAATTTCTGGAGCATGGGGGACACGGGCCCCTGCGGTCCCTGCAGCGAGATTTTTTACGACCAGGGCTCGGAGGTTGCAGGCGGACCGCCGGGCTCCCCCGATGAGGAGGGCGATCGCTACATCGAGTTCTGGAATCTTGTTTTCATGCAGTTCGATCAATCGCCCGACGGCGCGCTAGCGCCGCTCCCGAAGCCCTCCGTCGATACCGGCATGGGGCTCGAGCGGATCGCTGCCGTGATGCAGGGGGTGCATTCAGTTTACGAGATCGATTTGTTCCGGCGATTGATCGAGGCGGCGGCTCGGCTCGCCGGCACGCGTGATAACGGCTCGGCCTCGCTGCGCGCGATCGCCGATCATATTCGCTCGTGCACGTTCCTCATCGTCGATGGCGTGCTGCCCTCTAACGAGGGGCGAGGGTATGTGCTCCGGCGCATCATCCGCCGCGCGGTTCGCCATGGATATCAGCTCGGGATACGCGCAGCGTTTTTCTACAAACTCGTGGCGGTGCTCGATGAGGAGATGGGGGCGGCGTTCCCGGAGCTCACGCGTTCGCGGGCGCACGCCGAGCGCGTGCTCCAGCAGGAGGAGGAGCGATTCGCGGAGACGCTCGCGACGGGCATGGCGCTGCTCGAGCAGGCGATCGGTGCCGCCTCGTCGCCGGTCATCCCGGGCGAAGTGGTATTCAAGCTCTACGATACGTACGGTTTTCCGGCCGATCTGATGGCCGATATCGCGCGCGAGCGCGGGCTCACGATCGATCAACCGGGCTTCGAGGCTGCGATGGAAGCGCAGCGCGCGCGGGGCCGGGCGGCGAGCCGGTTCGGCGTCGATCTGCGCGGCGGCGCGGAGGTGGGCGCACGCACGTTGTTTCAGGGCTACGAAGCGCTGAGCGCCGAGGCCCAAGTCGTCGTGCTGCTCAAGGACGGCGCGATCGTCGAGGCGCTCGCGGCCGGTGAGCGCGGCGAGGTCGTGCTCGATCGGACGCCGTTCTACGCCGAAGCGGGTGGGCAGGTCGGGGACGCCGGCGAGCTTGCGGGCCCGGGCGTGAGGTTCGTCGTTGAGGACACACGCAAGCGCGGCGCGGCGCACGCCCATCTGGGTGTTCTCGCGGAAGGGCGCATCCGCGTGGGCGATGTGCTCGCCGCGAACGTCGATGGCGCGCGGCGGCGTGCCATCGCGCTCAATCACACGGCCACGCATTTGCTGCATGCGGCACTGCGCGACCGGTTGGGCGCTCATGTGCAGCAGCGGGGCTCGCTCGTTGCGCCCGACCGGCTGCGCTTTGATTTCTCGCACTACCGAGCCCTGAGTGCGGAGGAGCTGATCGACATCGAACGGCTCGTGAACGCTGAGGTGAGGCGCAATGCGCCCGCCGAGACGCACCTGATGGATTACGAGCAGGCGGTCGCTTGCGGCGCGATGGCTCTCTTCGGGGAGAAATACGAACAGCGCGTGCGCGTTCTGAAGGTCGGCGACTTCTCGATGGAGCTCTGCGGCGGCACGCATGTCGAGCGCGCTGGCGATATCGGGCTGTTCAAGATCATCTCCGAGGGCGGCGTAGCGGCCGGCGTTCGCCGCATCGAGGCGGTCACCGGCGAGGCGGCGTTGCATTATGTCGAGCGCAGCGAGTCGCTGCTGCGCGAGATCGAACATCTCGTGCGCGGCTCACGCGAGGAGGCGCCCGAGAAGGTGCGCGATGCGCTCGAGCGAATCCGGCAGATGGAGCACGATTTGCGGGCGCTCAAAGAGCGGTTGGCCTCGGGGCAAGGGGGCGATCTGGCGGCAGGCGCGGTGGATGTGCGCGGCGTCAAGGTCGTCGCGAGGAAGATCGAGGGCGCGGATACGGGCGCGCTGCGGGCCGCCGTGGATCGACTGAAGGTCCGTCTCGGGTCGGCGGTGATCGTCCTCGCCTCCGTCGAGGAGAGCTCGAAGGTCACGCTGGTTGCCGGCGTGACGGCCGATCAGACCGCACGCATCAAGGCCGGCGAGCTCGTGAGCGCCATCGCGGCGCAGATCGGGGGACGTGGGGGCGGAAAGGCGGATTTCGCGCAGGGAGGCGGCGCAAACCCCGAGGCGCTCGATGCGGCGCTCGGCGGCGTCGCGGAGCTCGTCAGAGGGAGGCTGGAATCAGGCTGATCGGGCCGATCGTCTCCGGATGCGTGGCGTCGCGATTCGCATACATTGTTAGCGCTCACACGCCCGTATCCCGTTGAAAATGCAATGAAGGGTAGCGAGGTGCGGCAAGCTTGGAGTCTGTCCAGGCAATTTCAGGGTTTCTCTGATTTGTCTTCCCGGTGACACTCGCTAGATTCGAGCTGGATTTTTGCAGCCATATGCCGTTGTCGGGGAGGCAGAGCTGCAAAAACAAGGAGGAAAATACGAATGTTAATCTTGACGAGGCGGGTCGGTGAAACAGTCATGATCGGCAACGATGTGACGGTCACCGTCTTGGGGGTGAAGGGCAACCAGGTCCGCGTCGGCATCAACGCGCCGAAGAACGTTGCCGTACACCGCGAAGAAATCTACGAGCGCATCAAGCGCGAGCAGCAAGCGGAGCCCGAGGGAGACCCGAACCGGACCTCCGACTTCGCATCCGTCTGAGCGCTCCCAGGGAGAGCGCCGGGGGCGGCGCGCCTCCTTCTGTCGTGTTCCCACGAGCGACGACGCGGCCGTTATCCGGAGGCAAAACGGCCTCATGGCTTTCTCTTTGCCCACCCCATTCGATCCCAGTATCATGACTGCCCTGCTCGTGGGCGCATCGAGCCGGCGAGCAGTCCGACAGCGGAGAGATGGCCGAGTGGTCGAAGGCGCACCCCTGCTAAGGGTGTAAGGGTCAAAAGCCCTTCGAGGGTTCGAATCCCTCTCTCTCCGCCAAAATCAAGCGGTTGCGTCATCTCGCCTGGACCGCCGCATGCTCTCATATGAAAACCATAAACTGCGCGTGGACGCAGGTGGATGCCCGCTATCGCAAGCGCTCGAGCGATTGAGCGTTCGAGCATCGCCGTACTTCCGAGTTGAGCCTCGCGCCGCGAGGCTCCTCCGCGGTCTGATGGCGCCGTCGCTGCTTGGGCTGTGCGGCAATCAAATGCGCAACGAATGTCCATGCGCGTCTATCGAAGTCGACGAGGAAAATTTGAAAGAGATCTATTTCGAAAAGGCGTAGAAGGCAAGCGGACGGCCGGCGCGGACCCACGCGGCGCGACCGGGTGGATATCGTCGAGCGTGCGATCAGCATAGTATTCAAGCCTTGCAATCCCGCGGTGCGACACTCATGCAAGAGAGAGGGCAATTGTGAACACGCGAATTTCCTCGCTGCAGTTCTCGAGGGGCTCGCGCCCGCTCATCGTCGTGGCGGTCATCGTGATCGTCGCTCTTTTTGCCCTCGGTGGCGCATTCGTCACCATCGGACCCGGACAGCGCGGGGTGCTCATGACCTTCGGCGCCGTGCACCAGGGCGTTCTGGATCCCGGCCTGCACTTCAAGCTGCCGTTCGTGCAGTCGGTCGCCAAGATGGACGTGCAGGTGCAGAATTCACAGGCCACGGAGACCGCGGCGAGCCTCGACCTGCAGGACGTTTCGAGCACCGTGGCGACCAACTGGCACATCCTGCCCGCGGATGCGGAATGGGTCTATCAGCACATCGGCAACGAGGCCGCGCTATTCGGCAGGATCATCAGCCCGGCCATCAGCAATGCCGTCAAGGCGGTCACGGCCCACTACAATGCCGAGGACCTCATCGTTCACCGGGACCAGGTCCGTGATGAAATCCAGGTGCAGATCACCTCGGCGTTCAAGCCCTATCGCGTGGTGGTCGACTCTGTGAACATTACCGATTTCCATTTCAGCGCGGAATTCGCCCAGGCGATCGAGCGCAAGCAGGTGGCCCAGCAGCGCGCTTTGCAGGCGCGATACGAGCTGGACCGGGCGAAGGTGGTGGCCCAGCAGCGGGTCGTCGAGGCGCAGGCCCAATCCCAGGCGCAACAGCTCCTGCAGACGACCCTGACGCCGGAGATCATCCAGCAGCAGGCGATCGCCAAGTGGGACGGGCGCCTGCCCGCCGTGGTTGGGGACAAGGGCGTCCTGCCGATGATCGGCAATGTCGCTACACTTGCCTCGCCCGCGCAGAAATGAGCGTGAGAGGGAGCGCGGTTCCCCCCCTCGGACGTCGACGAGTTTGGCCTGTGCTCCGCAAAAACCTGGCGTGACCGGGACGACGCGCCGGAGATCACCGAGAAACTCGTGCGCCGCGACCGGCCAGCCGGAACCGCCAAGAAGACGCAAACAACGGTGAGTATCTCGAACGAGGTCCTTCGATTCTTTCGTGCGACCGGCCGAGGATGGCAGACGCGGATGGATGAGGCGCTCAAGCAGTACGTCGCGGCGCAGCGCCGCTGAGGGCCCCCGTTGGGAGAAGCTCACATGAGATACCGTGGTCGCGTCGACCGCTTCGATATACGTCTCGCAGTGAGCGCTCTGGGGCTGGCGGCATGGTTGGCCGTCGGCGCTATGGCTCACGCACAGGCCTTCTCCGACGCGAAGAGCGCTGTCGTGGACTACGCGAACGCCACGCTCGCGCCCGCCGAGAGCTGCCGAGCGATCGGTCGGTACCGGAACAGGGAACTGCGTGAAATTCACGCGAACCACGTTGCAGCGACGCCTTCCGCGCCCTCATTCTGCCGCGTTACCGGTGTGCTCGCCACCGAGATTGCCTTCGAGATCGCGCTGCCGGACCGCTGGAACGGCCGGTTCTACATGATCGGCAACGGCGGTCTTGCGGGTGAGGCTCTCGAGGATCGCTTTCGTATCGCTCAGCGTGACGCGGCGCTGCGGAATGGCTTTGCGTTCGCGCAGACGAACACGGGCCACGATGCGCGTAAGGAGCCGAGCGGGACGTTCGTTCTGAGCAATCCGCAGAAGGCGATCGACTATGCCTACCGTGCGGTGAACCTGACGGCTGTTACCGCGAAGGCAGTCACAAGGCGCTACTACCGGACACCGATCGTGCGATCCTATTGGAACTCATGCTCCAATGGTGGCCGTCAGGGTTTGATCGAGGCGGAACGATACCCACGCGACTTCGACGGCATTCTCGTCAATTCGCCATGGGTGGATCAGACGGGATTCACGCTCGGTGCCATCTGGAATCAACGAGCGATCGATGCGGCGCCACTCACGGCCGCGAAACTCGCACTGCTCGCGCGACACGTGATGGAAAAATGCGATGCAGTGGATGGGCTGAAGGACGGTCTCATCGACGATCCGCGCAACTGTCGTTTCGATGCGCGGCGGGACGTTCCGGCCTGCGCTGCCGGCGTCGACAACGATTCGTGTCTGACCGCCGCGCAGGCCGATGCGATCATGAAGATCTACGGCGGTCCCGTCAGCAAAGGGAAGCCCGTATTCCCGGGCTATATGTTGGGCAGCGAGGCAGTGATTCCGTCCCCCGCGGGCGGCATAGGGGTGAGCGGCTGGATCAATCTCATCGTCCCGGCCGGCCCCGGCCACAAAGCTGCTGATTTCAATCTGGCCGAGGGCACGATGCGCTACCTGGTGTTCTCGCCACCGCGGCCGCAATACGACTACCGCACGTTCGACTTCGATCGTGACATCCCTCTTCTCGCGTCATGGGGTAAGAAGGCGGATGCGACCAATACCGATCTGTCCGCATTCAGGGAAAGGGGTGGGAAGCTGCTGATGACGTACGGCTGGGCGGACCCGATCCTGCAGCCCATGGCCGGCGTCGAGTACTACGAGAAGGCGCTCGCCAGGAACGGACCGAAGACGCCGGATTTCTTCCGCCTGTTCATGGTGCCCGGAATGGGCCACTGCGGCGGCGGCATTGGAACCGATCGGTTCGATGCCATGACCGCTCTGATCGACTGGGTGGAGAAGAGGCGGGCCCCGGAGGTGATCCACGCTTCTCGCGCCGTCCGAAATGAGGTCGTACGCTCGCGGCCGCTCTGTCCGTATCCCGAGGTCGCTCGATATTCAGGGCGCGGGAGCATCGACGAGGCGGCGAATTTCAGCTGTGTGCAGCCACGGGCGATCCGGCCGTAGTTGTGGAGCCCGTTCGCATTCGAATTGCTCGCGCGACCGACGCAGAGGCGGTGAGCACGTTGCTCGAAGCGAGTTACTCGCGACTCCTTGCTTCCGAGGCGGAATCCGGCGGGGCGCTTCTGGGGTGCGGAGGCTGGACATTTGGAGCGCCCGACACCGGTCAGGTCATAGCGGGCGAAGCGCATATTCGGCACTTCGCGACTCATCCGGACTGGGGCCGTCGTGGAATAGGAACGTCGTTACTGGATCGGTGTGTCAGCGACGCGCGATCGGCAGGTGTTCGAAAAATCCACTGCGTGTCAACCTTGAATGCGGAGCCCTTTTATTTGGCAGCGGGCTTCGAAACGGTCGGCCCGATCAACGTACCGATGGGGCCGACACTCAAGTTTCCCGGTGTCCTGATGATGTGCGAGTTCACCTGATTCCCCGTTGCGCAAAGCGTCCTTTGTCGGACTGATCCGAAGGGGTAAATACGGCTAGGACCGATCCTACCGGCCAGCGCACCAGGGCCGCACACAAGGTCGTGAATCGCAAAAAAAGGCCTCTCTTGAATTCCGAGTGGGTAATCGAGGCAGGTGGCATGGCGAAACCGGGTCGAATTGCCTCGAAGCGGGGTCAAGGG